>NZ_JBEXEV010000024.1:0-106355 GCF_040606435.1 Micromonospora sp. NPDC005413 | reverse complement strand
CCGGCCCGCCGGCCGCGGGGGGGGCGGGGGTGGGGGGCGCGGGGGGCGGCGTCGCGGGCCGCGCGCCCCGGGGGCCGGGGGGGCGGCGGGGGCGGGGGTGGGACCGGTCCGCCGGGTGCCGGACCCCTCAGGCGGCCCGGCGGACCGGTGTCTGGTGGTGATCCGGGGTCCCGGCCCGGATCACTGGTCAGCGACTTGTGCAGGTGATGGTGGCCGGTGGTGTGTTGCTGCCGGTCCACGAGCCGAGGAAACCGACGGTGGTGCTCGCCCCGGCGGCTAGTGCGCCGTTCCAGCCGCTGTCCCGGACCGATACGGCAGCCCCGGTCTGGGTGTACGAGCCACCCCAGAGTTGGCTGATCACCTGGCCGTCCCGGAAGGTCCAGCCCAGCGTCCAGCCGGTGATCGGCGCGCTGCCGGCATTGCGAACCACCAACTCCGCCTGGAAGCCGCCCGACCAGGAGCCGGTGACGCGGTAGGTCGCCGCGCAACCGCCGGTCGGCGGCGGGGTGGTCGGGGGCGGCGTCGTGGGCGGTGGAGTGGTCGGCGGCGGGGTGGTCGGGGGCGGCGTGGTCGGCGGCGGGGTGGTCGGGGGCGGCGTGGTCGGGGGCGGGGTGGTGGGCGGCGGCGTGGTCGGGGGCGGACCGCCGGCCCGGTCGGCGACCAGGATGCCGCGACCGTTGGTGCCGAGGTAGACCCGGCCGTAGACGCGTGGGTCCCCGGTCAACGCCTCGGTGGGATTGCCGTACTGGTGGCGGTCGTCGTTGACGCGTACCCAGCTCGCGCCGGTGTCGTCGGAGCGGTGTACGCCGGGCTGACCGTTCACCGTGCCGTACAGGAACACGGCGGGATTGGTCCGCCCGGGTGCCGCCTTACCGAAGCCGACGTTGCCGGAGGCACTGACGCCGTCCAGTTTGGTGAAGCTGGCACCCGCGTCGGTGGAGCGCCACAGCCCACCGGGCCCGGCCAGCCACAGCTCGCCCGTACGGCCCGGCAGCGCCTTGAACCGGACGTCGGAGGTGGGCAGCCCGGTCGCCGCGGTCACGGAGAAGCTCGCTCCGCCGTCGGTGCTCAGGTAGACCCGCCCGCCGCTGAGCCCGTAGAACCGGTTCGGGTCGACCCGGTCGGACTCGATGGTGGCGTTGGCCGGGATGCCGGTGGACGGCGTCCAGGAGTTGCCGAATCCGACCGAGTGGACGACGCGTTGGCCCGCGTCCCCGGGTGCCCAGACGAACCGGCTGCCGTCGGCCGCCGCGGCGACCGTGCCGCCGGTGTTGACCCCGGACGGCTCGGTGCCCTGGAACCAGGTGGCCCCGCCGTCGGTGGAGAAGGCGACGTGGCTGTCGGCGGGCCGGTCGGCGTCGGTGAAGTTGCCCGCACGGACCAGTACGGCCGGCTTGCTCTCGGCGTAGTCCAGGCTGGTGGTGGATGTGAAGACCGGCTGGGTGAACAGCATCGGCGGGATGGCGTCCAGGTCGGTGTGCCGGAAACCACCGACGTCACCGAGCGCGCTGATCAGTGGCGCACCGCTGGGTGGGCTGATCAGGTCGAGCACGGCCGTCTCCTCCAACCCGCGGATCATCGGCCGGATGGTGAACTGGCCCCCGGTGTCCCACCTGGTCAGGTCCGTGGTGCCGTAGATGGTGGCGCCGGTGCCGTACATCATGCGGTTGGAGTCGTGTGGGTCGATCTCCACCGACTCGTTCATCCAGCCGAGCTTCGGCGCCTCCTCCGGCGGGGCCGGGTTGGTGCCGAAGGTCAGCCAGGGCACGGCGCTGATGTCCATGGTGTAGCGACGGGACCTCTCCGGGTAGTTGCCGAACTCCCAGATCCGGGTCCAGGTCGCCCCGCCGTCGGTGCTGCGATAGAAGATCGCATCCGGCCACCAGGAGACCTGGGTGGCCACCATCAGCGTGTTCGGGCGCTGCCGGTCGATGGTCAGGCCGCTGTAGCCGAAGTAGGCGTCCGCGCTGGTGGACGGCAGTGGGCTGATCCGCGTCCAGGCTCCGGTCGACCGGGTGAACTTCCAGACGTCGCCCTTGCCACCGTCGTACGGGCCGCCGGTGTCGCTGGTGGCGATGTAGAGGTGACCGCCGACCGGATCGACGACACCCTTGTGCGCCAGGTAGCCGGTGGGCTGGCCGGGGATGCGCGACCAGGTCGCGCCGCCGTCGGTGCTGCGGTAGACCGGGTTCTCCTTGTCCGCCACGCCCACGTAGATGGTCTGCGTGGTGGAGCCGGCGGTGCCGGTGCTCTTGTCGAAGCTGACCCAGGTCAGGCCCTGGTTCTGCCCGTTGTAGCCGTTCGGGTCGCTGGGGTCGGCCCGGTAGTTGCCGGCGTTCGGGAAGGCGGTGACCCGGGCCCAGGTCGCCCCGTGGTCGGTGCTGCGCCACAGCCCGTTGCCACCCTCGGCGCCGTAGTACACGATGCTGTTCCGGTTGGGGTCCACGGCCAGCCGCTCCCCCATTCCCCGCCCCGGCATGTTGCCGCCGTTCTTGAACGGCAACTCGGTGATCTGCCAGGTGGCACCCTTGTCGGCCGAGCGCAGGATCGCGCCGTTGTTCGGGTCCCAGCCGTTGGTGTACATGCCGACCGCCGCGTACACCCGGTTGGTCTGCACCGGATCGGTGGCGATGCTGACCACGCCGTTGTAGCCCCACCGGTCGGCGCCGACCCAGTCGAGCAACGGCGTCCACGACTGGCTGGCCTGCTCCCAGCGGTACGCGCCGCCGATGTCGGTCCGCGCGTAGATCAGATTTTTCTCGGTGGGACTGAAGACGATGCCGGGCACGAAGCCGCCACCGCCCACGGGGACGTTTCGCCAGGTGTACGCCTCGGCGGCGGCCGGGGCCGGGGCCGACCCGGCGGCGGTGAACGGGACCACCACGACGGCTGTGGCGGCGACCAGCACGGACACGACCGTGCCAGCGAGACCTCTCGGCATCTGCGGTTCCTCTCGGGATGGAGCCCCGGGGGACGGGGTCGACCAGGTGGCGCCGCCGTGGCCTGGGGGACAGGCACGACGACGGGGACGGGCGGAGCTGCCCTGGCTCCCACCACCCGACGCGACGGCTCCCGCGATCGAGGAACGCGCTTACCCTAACCGATCCCCGACCCCTATGGAAGCGCTCCCACCATTGATGTCCGTGCGTGCCCCAACCAGAGCCACCCAGGCCCGGCCGGTCCGTCACCCGTTCCGGGCGAGGACGGCTCACCCGGGGCGGCGGCAGGATCGGACCACGGCGGACCTCCGGCCGCAGCCGCCTCCCGGTCCGCCAACCACGCACCGGAGGAGGGGCAGATGGCCATCGCGGAGATCGGCCGCACCGACCAGGACATCCAGTCCGCCGTACTCGACGAGCTGACCTGGGAACCACGGGTGCAGCCGCACGAGATCGGCGTGACAGTCGCCGAGGGCGTCGTCACGCTGACCGGCCGGGTGGACAGCTACGCCAAGAAATGGGCCGCCGAACGGGCCGCCCACCGCGTCACCTGGGTCCGGGCCGTCGCCAACGACCTGGCCGTGCAGCTGGCCAACAGCGCCGAGCGCGCCGATCCGGACCTGGCCGACGCCGCCAGCCACGCGCTGGAATGGGACGCGTTCGTGCCCATCGAGAAGCTCCAGGTCACCGTCTCGGCCGGCTGGGTGACGTTGCACGGCGAGGTCGAGTGGGAGTACCAGCGCCGAGCAGCCGAGCGGGCGGTCGGTCGGCTGACCGGCGTACGCGGGGTGAGCAACGGCATCACGGTCCGTCCGGCCGCCACGCCGGACGGCCGGAACCTGGCCGATCGGATCGTCGACGCCCTGGCCCGTGCCGGGGCGACCGAGGCCGAACGGATCAGCGTCCGGGTGCACGGCGACACCGCGATCCTCGCCGGGTTGGTGCACTCGATGCCCGAGCGGGCCGAGGTGGAGCAGGTGGCCTGGTCCGCGCCGGGCATCCGGGAGGTGCAGAACCACATCGCGGTCGCACCGGTGCTGCGCTGAGCGAGCGCGGAACCACCCGGGGTGGGTGAGCCGACCTCACCCACCCCGGGAGCAGGCTCGGGGCATGAGTGATCCGAACGGGCTGATCCAACCGGGGCGCACCGCGCCCGGCTTCACCCTGCCGGCCACCCCGGACGGGCGCCAGATTGGGCCCGAGCAGTTCCGCGGCCAGCCGATCGTGCTCGCCTTCTACCCCGCCGACTGGAGCCCGGTCTGCGGTGACCAGATGTCGCTCTACCAATCGGCGGCACCCGTCTTCGCCCAGTACCAGGCGGTGGTGCTCGGCATCTCGGTGGACAGCGTCTGGTCACACCGGGCGTTCGCGGAGAGCAGGGGCATCGAGTTCCCGCTGCTGGCCGACTTCGAGCCCAAGGGCGAGGTGGCCCGCCGCTATGGCGCGTACAGCCCGCAGGGTGAGGCGGCGCGCGCGCTGGTGGTGCTCGACCCGGCCGGGAAGGTGACCTGGAGCTACCTCTCCCCACCCGACGTCAACCCGGGTGCCGACGGCATCTTCGACGCGCTGGACCAGCTCGCCGCCGATCGGAAGGTGATGGCCCGATGACCACGCCACTGCAGGTCACGGCCCGACTTCGGGACCCGGTGACGACCGAGGACCACATTCGAGGGCCAGCCGACGCGTCGGTGACGATCGTCGAGTACGGCGACTTCCAGTGCCAGTTCTGCGGTGCCACGTACCCGAACCTGCACGAGTTGCTGCGGCAGAGGGCCGACACCGTACGACTGGTCTACCGCTACTTCCCTATCGCCAACGTGCACCCGTACGCCGAACGCGCCGCCGAGACGGCCGAGGCCGCCGCGGTCCGGGGCCGGTTCTGGGAGATGCACGACTGGCTCTACGAGCACCAGGACCAACTCGACCCGGTGCACCTCTCGCTCGGTGTCGAGCAGGTCGGACTGCCGCCGGACGAGCTGAACGCCGAGGTGGAGAGCCATGCGCACGCGGACCGGGTGCGCCGGGACTTCGTGGGCGGCATCCGCAGCGGGGTCAACGGCACCCCCACGCTATTCGTCAACGGTGTCCGGCACGAGGGCGGGTACGACCTGCCCGACCTGCTGGCGGCCGTGGACGGCGCGGGAGACGCCTGACCCCCATGCCGCTCAGATCAGCCGCAACTCGCGCGCCCGCCGGACCGCTTCGCGCCGGCGGGTCGCGTCGAGTTTGCGGTAGATGTTGCGGACGTGGGTCTTGACCGTGTTGACCGAGAGGGACAGTTCGCTGGCGATCTCCACGTTGGACAGGATGCTCTGCAGGTAGCGCAGGATGGTCAGCTCCCGCTCGGTGAGCGGCTCGTCGAGGGTGCCCCTCGACTCGGCGACCGGCCGGGCGGCAGTCTGCCCGGACCCTCGCACCAGGTCACCGACCAGCGCGAAGTGCGCGGTGCCCGCGTCGAGGTGTGCGGCGAGCAGGTCCCGCACCGGCGGTTGGGCGCGGGTGAAGACCCGCCGGCAGCCCTGCGGGCCGGCCAGATCCAGCACCTGCTCCAGGATCCGACCCGCCCGCCGCCCGTCCCCGGCTCGATCGGCCAGCACCGCGTCCAGCAGGCCCGCGTTCAGGCGTACCGGCAGGGGCCAGGCCGTGGCAGCAGGCGCCTGCCAGCCCGGCAGGGTCCGTCCAGCGGCGGCGACGTCGCCAGCCAGTAGCTCCACCTTCGCCACCGTCACGGCGAGCACCGGGTCGGTCCTGTCGTCGGCGACGCCAGCCAGCAGGGCACGGGCGGCGTCCAGGTCACCCCGTTCGGCACGCAGTTCGGCCTCGGCGGCCCGCAGCAGGCCGGCCAGCTGGGCGGCGGACGGCCGGTCGACCAGCGCCTCCCGGGCCTGGACGAGCAGCCGTTGGCCGGCCGCCGGGTCGCCGGAGTCGCGGTGCAGTTGCGCCCGGCACAGCGCGGCCACCGCCACCGCCACCGGTTCGTCGGAAGCAGCGGCAAGCCAGGAGTCTTCGCCGGAAGCAGCGGCAAGCCAGTCGTCGCCCGCATCCGCCTCGGAGCTGTCGACCCGGCCGCCGGAGACGCCGAGCGCCGGGCCGGCGAGGGCGAGGTTCGCCGCGGCCTCCTCGGGCTGGTCACGCAGGAGCGCCACCAGGGCCAACGCCAGGTACGCGTAGGCGCAGTCGAGCCGACAGGACCAGCCCCGACAGGGCGGCGTGCTCAGCGCGGCCCGGGCCGCCTGCTCGGCCGCTCGCAGCTCACCGCGTACCGCGAGCAGCAGCGCGGCGCGACTGGCGCCGACCAGCTCCGTACGCGGCCGACCGGCCTCCCGAGCCGCGGCCCGGGCCCGGACGAACCGCGCGGTCGGCAGCGCCCCGTCGGCCAACTCGACCAGCCCGAGCGCGGTACCGGTGAACGCCCGTAGGTCCGCGTCATCGGCCGCGCCGCCCCCACCGGCCGTCGGAGCGGAACTCGCCGCCCCGGTCGCCGCGGAGTCCGGCACTCGGGTCGGCGTGGCGCCCTCCGGACGGGTCCGCAGCAGCCGGGCGGCGGCGGCCCGGACCTCCGCCGGGTCGTCGGCGAGCCGGGCCACGGTCAACTCCAGCGCGGTGACCAACCGCAGGAACCGGTCCCGGCGTGGCAGCGGCAGGCCCGTGGCGTGCCCGGCGGCGGCCCGCAGGTAGCCGGTGGCGGCGGAAAGATCGCCGGCGTACGCACGCTCGGCGGCGCAGGCCAACGCCACCTCGGGATCGGCGCGGATCACCTCCGTTGGCGGGGCCACGGGTGCCGGGGCGTGCACCGGGTCGCGGTCGTACCGGGTCAGCTCCGGCCAGTGCGCGACGAACAGGTCGCCGGCCAGGTCCCACCGGCCGCCGGCCAGCGCGTGCCGCAGACCATCGGTCGGTCGTCCGTCGCCCGCGTACCAGTCGGCCGCCCGCACGTGCAGCTCACGCAGCTCGTCCGCGGGCAGCCGGGCCAGGTCGGCGCGGAGCAGGTCGGCGAGCAGGGGCTCGCAGCGGTACCAGGGCGGGCGGCTGCCCTCCCGGTGCAGCAGACCACCGGCCCTGGCCAGGTCGGCCAGGGCCTGCCCGGCGTCGGCGCGCCCGGTCAGCGCCTCGGCCAGGTCGGCGCAGACGGTCTCGACGACGGCGGTACGACGCAGCAGGTCCTCGTCGGCCGGGTCGAGCGTCGCGAGCACCTCCTCGTGCAGATATCCGGCGATCTCCGGTTGGTCACCACCGAAGTGCCCCACCCAGCGCTCCGGGTCGGGCTGTCCCCGCACCGCGAGCGCGGCGATGCGCAGCGCTGCCGGCCAGCCCCCGGTGCGCTCGCGCAGCCGGTGCACGGCGACCGCCGGCAGCGCCGCGCCGTGCGCGGTGAGCAGATCGGCCACCTCGTCGTCGGTGAACGCCAGCTCGTCGGGACCGATCTCGGTCAGCTCACCGGCGAGGCGGAGCCGGTGCAGGGGCAGGTGCAGCCCGGCTCGCGCCCCGATCACCAGGTGCAGCCGCTGCTCGGCATGGCGCAGCAGGAACTCCAACCCGGTCAGCGCCGCCGGGTCGGCGACCCGCTGCAGATCGTCCAGGATCAGCAGCACCGGCCGGTCCGCGGCGGTGAGCGTGGCGGCCAGCAGCTCCAGTTGGTCGGGGCGCGGCGGCCCGTCGGGCACCGGGCCGTCATCCGCCGACCCGGTCGCCGACCGCAGGGCCGCCGCCAGGTACGCCCAGAGCCGGTCACCGTCGTCACCGACCTCCACGGACACCCACGCCGACACCGGACCCACCTCGGGCAGAACCGACAGGCGGCCGGAGTCGGGCACACCAACGCCCGTTTCGGCCTCAGGTGTGTCGCCGGTCAGCCGCGCCCAGGAGGCGAGCAACGTGGTCTTGCCCCAGCCTGCGGGGGCGGCGACCAGGGTGACCGGTCCCGCACTGCCCTCGTCCAGCCGGCGTAGCAGTCGGGGACGGGCCACCACCGGCGCCGGCGGCACGGCCGGAATCAACCGGGACGCCAGCAGCGGTGCCTCCGCCCGGTGCCCCGGTGCCGTGTCGACCCCTGCGCGATCCCGCTGTTCTGGCACCCGGCCTCACCCCCACCACGCGTTCCGCCCCGGTCGGCCAGCGGTTACCCGGCGCGGGCCGGTTCACCCCTTCCGGGCGAGCACGCTTCACCCGACCGCGACCAACGATCGAGGGACGTGACACCGGGAGGACGGGTGGGACCGATGGGACGGCTGGCGCGGGCGGGACCCGCCATCGGCAACGCGGCGCTGACCGGCGCGGCGCGGCTGCTGCGCGTACCCCGGTGGCGCGGCCGGGCCGGTGCGGACGGTGACCCTGCCGCGCCGGCCCGGTGGGAGGTGGTGACGGTCGACCGGCCGCCGGAGCAGGTGCTCCCCGGTGGCCGATGGCCCGAACCGCTGCGCCACCTGGACGGTGCGGTCGAGGTGCGGGTGCGACTGGCACCCGGCGACCGGGGCACCGAGCTGGCCGCCCGGCCGCTGGTCGACGCCACCCCGCCCGCCGGGCTGGCCGTGCATGTGGTCGGGGACGACCCGGGTCTGCTGGTTCGCCGGACATTGCGCCAGATCAAGCAACGAGTGGAGGCCGGCGAGGTGCTGCGCGCGGACCGGTCCGCGCTGGACCGTTCCGAGGTCCACGGGTGAGGGCGCTGTGCTGGGTGGCCGCCGACGAGCTGGCGGTACGCCAGGTGCCCGACCCGGAGCTGCGCAACGAGCGCGACGTCATCGTCCGGGTACGCCGCAGCGCCACCTGCGGCGGGGACCTGCCGCTGCTGGCCGGCCCGGACCCGCTTCTGCGGACCGGCGACGTGCTCGGGGCCGAGTTCCTGGGCGAGGTGGTCGAGGTCGGCCCCGCGGTCCGCCGGCACCGGGTCGGCGACCGTGTGGTCGTCGGCGCGAGCGTCGCCTGCGGCGGTTGCTGGTACTGCCGCCAGGGCCTGCACTCCTGCTGCGACAACGGCAGCGCCGACCCGGCGAGCACCGACCCCGGTTGGGGACGGTTGGACGCCGGCTGCTTCGGCCGGCCCCGGGCGGCGGGCGGCTTCGCGGGCGGTCATGCCGAGTACGTCCGGGTGCCGTACGCCGACGTGGGCGCGTTCCAGGTGCCGGACGCGGTGGACGACGAACGGGCGCTGTTCGCCGCCGACGCGGCGCCTGCCGGGTGGCTGGCGGCCGAGCTGGGTGCGGTACGGCCCGGCGACGTGGTGGCGATCTGGGGCGCCGGGGCGGTGGGCCAGTTGACCGCTCAGGCGGCGGTGCTGCGCGGTGCCGCCCGGGTGCTGGTGGTGGACCGGTACGAGGAGCGGTTGCGGATGGCAGAGCGACACTCCGGCGCGGAGCCACTGGACTACCGCCGCACCGACATCGCGGCCGAGCTGCGCGATCGCAGCGGTGGGCGCGGGCCGGACGTGTGCGTGCTGGCGGTCGGCACGCCCCCGGCCCGGTCGGCGATTGATCGGTTCGGTGGGCGTACCGCCGAGCGACCGGACGCGCTGCGCGAGGCCGTGCACTCCTGCCGCAAGAGCGGTGTGGTGGTGGTGCTCGGCGGGGCCGACGAGTTCGTCGACGCGTTCCCGCTGGGCGCGGTGACCGACCGGCGGCTCACCCTGCGCGGAGCCCGTCGGCCGGACCTGCGGGACGTGCCGATGCTGCTGGACCGGATGGCCCGCGACGAGCTGCGCACCGAACATCTGGCCACCCACCGCCTGCCGTTGGAGCACGGCCCCCAGGGGTACGCGCTGTTCCGGGACCGGGCCGACGGCTGCGTACGGGCCGTGTTCACCCCGTGACGCCACACTCGTGACCGCCCATCGGCGACGGCGGATGGCAGACTCTGGGGATGGCTGGGGAGCGAACGTACGACGTGGTGCTGTTCGGGGCGACCGGATTCACCGGAGGTCTGACCGCCGAATACCTGGCCCGGCACGCGCCGCCCGGGTTGCGCTGGGCGCTGGCCGGGCGTAGCCCGGACCGCCTCGCCGCCGTCCGGGAACGGCTCGCCGCGATCGACCCGACGCTGGCCGGGTTGCCGCTGCTCACCGCCGACGTGACCGACGCCGACTCGTTGCGCGCGGTGGCGGACAGCGCCCGGGTGGTGGCCAGCACGGTCGGCCCGTACGTCCACCACGGGGAGCCGCTGGTCGCCGCCTGCGCCCGAGCCGGCACCGACTACCTGGACATCACCGGCGAGTCGGAGTTCGTCGACCTGATGTACGTGCGCCACCACGCCGAGGCGACCCGCACCGGCGCGCGGCTGGTGCACGCGTGCGGGTTCGACTCCATCCCGCACGACCTGGGCGTCTGGTTCACCGTCAAGCAACTGCCCGCCGACGTTCCGATCACGGTGGACGGTTACGTGCGCGCTGGCGGTCGGTTCTCCGCCGGCACGTACCATTCCGCGCTCACCGCGTTCTCCCGCACCGGGCAGGCCAGCCGGGCCGCCCGGGACCGCCGGGCCGTCGAGCCGCGCCCCACGGACCGCCGGGTCCGGGCAATTCCCGGTCGGCTGGCCCGCTCAGCCGAGCTGGGCATCTGGACCGTGCCGTTGCCGACCATCGACCCGCAGGTGGTCCGCCGCTCGGCGGCAGCCCGTCCGGAGTACGGCCCGGACTTCCGCTACCGGCACTTCGCCGCGGTGAAGCGGCTGCCCACCGTGCTGGCCGGCGCGGCCGGGCTCGGCGCGCTCATGGGGCTGGTGAAGCTGCCACCCAGCCGACGCTGGCTGCTCGGCCGGCTCGCCTCCGGGCAGGGGCCCACCGCGCAGCAGCGGGCGGCGTCCTGGTTCCGGGTCCGGTTCGTCGGCACCGGCGGCGGGCGGCGGGTGGTCACCGAGGTCGCTGGCGGCGACCCGGGCTACGACGAGACGGCGAAGATGCTCGGCGAGTCGGCGCTCTGCCTGGCGCTCGACGAGCTGCCGCCGACCACCGGCCAGCTCACCCCGGTCGCCGCGATGGGCGACGCGCTGCTCGACCGGCTCATCCGGGCCGGCCTCACCTTCCGGGTGCTGGAGCAGGACACGACGACGCCGCAGGGGCAGGTGGCTTGACCCTCTACCAGGTCGAGGGGGCAGGATTCCCAGCGTGGAGAACGACCTGCACAGCATCGGCGAGCTGGCCCGGGCCAGCGGCCTGACCGTCAGCGCGCTGCGCTTCTACGACTCGGCGGGGGTGCTGGAGCCGGCCCTGGTCGACCCGATGAGCGGCTACCGCTGGTACACCGAGGAGCAGATCACCCCGGCCCGGTTGGTGGCCGGGCTGCGCCGCATCGGCATGCCGGTGCCGGAGATCGCCGCCGCGGTCCGCGCCGATCCGGCCGCGGTGCACCGGCTGCTCGACACGCACCTGCGCCGGCTGGCGGACGGGCTCACCGACGCCCGACGTGAGGTCGCCCGGCTCCGGGCTCTGGTCGACCCGGCCGAGCCCGCCACCACCACGCTGCTGCTCTCCCCCGCCGGTTTGGCCGTCGCGGTCGACGCGGTGCGCTTCGCCGTCGGCACCGACCCGGAGCTGCCGGTGCTCTCCGGCGTGCTGCTCGACGTGGCGCCGGACGGCGTCCGGCTCGTCGCCACCGACCGGCACCGGCTCGCGCTGGCCCGGGTCGGGCCCGGGGTGACCGTCGACGGCCCACCGGTGCGGGTGCTCGTTCCCGTGGCCCTCATCGACCAGCTCCGCGTGCTGCTCGACGCCGCCGACACCCGGCCGGTGCGGCTGACCGCGTCCGACGCCGACCTGCGGATCGTGGTGGCTGGCCGGACGCTGACCGGCACCGCCCTGCCGTACGACTTCCCGGACTACCGCCGGTTGCTGCGCGAAGCTGTGGACGAGCGGCCGGGGGCGCGCCGGATCCCGGTGGACGTGGCGGCGCTGCGCGCCGCGCTGGCCGACCCGGCGGCCCCCACGGTGTCGTGCGACTACGGTGGCGAGCCACGGGAGGTCACCGTGCTGGGCCTCGACGACCAGGGCGGCCTGCGCCTGCTCCCCACCGCCGACCTGTCCTCGGACACGCTGCGGGTCGGGGTGGACGGTGGCTACCTGCTGGACGCGCTGAACGCGCTGAACGCGGCCGGCGCACCCCAACTGGTGTTGGAGCTGGACGGCCCGATCGCCCCGCTGGCCGTACGCCGCCCGGACGACGCGGACACCTACTCCATGCTGATGCCGATCCGGCTCTGAACCGGGGTCGCCGCGTCCCTTCCGCGCTCCCCGTCCCGGGGCGACGAGGGCGCGACGGTAGCATCTGGTGGTTCACCTGTGACCCCGGACGGAGGCGTACGGAGCAGCATGCTCGACATGGAGTTGATCCGGAAGGATCGCGAGGCGGTGGCAACCGCGCTGGCGAAGCGTCTGGATCCCGCCGAGGTCACCCGTGCCCTGGACGAGATCCAGCGGCTCGACCAGGAACGCCGCACCCTGATCACGGAGATCGACGCCGAGCGGCAGCGCCGCAAGGCGGAGGCCCGGGCGTACGCGCAGGCCAAGCGCGCCGGCGAGGAGCCGCAGGTCGCCGCGCCGGAGGCCGAGCGTAAGCAGCTCGCCGAGCTGGAGTCCCAGCTGGACGAGGTGCAGGCCCGGCTGCGCACGGCGATGAGTGAGCTGCCCAACCTGCCGGCCGACGATGTCGTGGCCGGCGGCAAGGAAGCCAACCGGGTCGTGAAGACCTTCGGCGAGCCGCCGGTGATCGAGAAGGTCCGCGACCACGTGGAGCTGAGCCGTGCGCTGGGCCTGGTCGACTACGAGCGCGGGGTCAAGCTCGGTGGGTCCGGTTTCTGGATCTACACGGGGGTCGGCGCCCGGCTGGAGTGGGCGCTGCTCAACTACTTCATCGACCAGCACGTCAAGGCCGGGTACGAGTTCCTGCTCCCGCCGCACCTGCTTCTGGACTCGGCCGGCTTCGCTGCCGGGCAGTTCCCCAAGTTCTACGACGACGTCTACCACCTGGACAAGGAGTCCGCCCCGCGTGGGCAGTTCCTGCTGCCCACGTCGGAGACGGCGATCCTCGGCGCGTACCAGGACGAGATCCTGGAGACCCCGAAGCTGCCGCTGAAGGCGTTCGCCTACACCCCGTGCTACCGGCGGGAGTCGGCCGGCTCGCACTCGGACGAGCGCGGCACGGTGCGGGGGCACCAGTTCAACAAGGTGGAGATCTTCCAGTTCACCCTGCCGGAGCAGGCCGACACGGCACTGGAGGAGATGCTCGCCCACGCCGAGGGCCTGGTCGAGGGGCTGGGCCTGCACTACCAGCGCACTCTGCTCTCGGCCGGTGACGCCAGCGCCTCGATGAAGAAGACCCTCGACATCGAGGTGTGGATGCCGAGCACCGGCAAGTACAAGGAGGTGTCGTCGGTCTCCTGGGCCGGCGACTACCAGGCCCGCCGGGCGGCCATCCGCTACCGCGAGCCGGGCGGCAAGCAGACCCGTTTCGTGCACACCCTCAACGGCTCGGCGCTGGCCACCAGCCGGCTCTTCCCGGCCATCCTGGAGCAGAACCAGCAGGCCGACGGCTCAGTCCTGATCCCCAAGGTCCTCCAAGACCGCCTAGGAACGGACCGCCTAACCCCCCGCTAACCTCGAACCCCCTGACCTCCCGTCGATCTTGCAGCTTCGGTCCCCGAGATGGGGTGCTTTGCGGCTTTTGCCGGGGCAGCAACTGCAAGATCGCGGGGGTGGGGGCGGGAGCGGCGGATCAGGGCTGGTGCCAGCAGGAGGGTTGCGAGGGTTAGCAGCAGCACCGTGGGGTTCAGGGTGTCCGCCAGGGCGTGTTGCAGCCGGGACGCCGCCTGGATCACCGGGTCCCTCAGGGCGTCACGGCGGCCGGCGGCGAGCCGTAGCTCGTACCAGCCGTACCAGGCGACATAACCGCCAGCGAGCAGCAGCACCAGGCCGCTGAGCCGGGGCACCAGCGCGCCGGCGACGCGCAGCCGGGCCACCAGCCCGTCGCGCAGCAGCGCCACACCGAGCGCGGCGACCGCGACCACCAGACCCATCCCGAGGGCGTACGCGCCGAACAGCGCCAGCCCGCGGCCGGTCGAGCCGGCCTGGAGACTGGTCACCACGATGGCCAGGAACGGCGCGATGGCGCAGCCGAGCGACGCCAGCGCGTACGCCGCGCCGAACAGCACCATCGACGGCCAGGACCGGGTGAGCCGGGGTGCCCGGGCGGACCAGCCGGGCGCGGGCAGTCGCCGGCCGGCGAGCAGCCAGCAGCCGGCCACCACCAGCAGCACGCCGAGCGCCACGGTCAGCCACGGCAGCCGGGGCCGCAGCCAACCGGCCAGCGGCGCGAGCGCCAGGCCGAACGCGCCGAAGACCAGCACGTACCCCAGGGTCAGCCCGGCCGCCGCGGTGAGCGCGCGACCGACCGCGCCGCGGGCGTCCGTCGCCCCGGCGACCAACAGCGAGAGGTACGCGGGCAGCAACGCGAAGCCGCACGGGTTGACCGCGCCGAGCATGCCTGCGGTCAGCGCGAGCAGCAGCGGGGCGGTCACGCCCCGGCCAGTGCGGCGACCCGGGCGGTGAGCGCCTCGCCGTCCAGGAATCCCTGGTGGACCACCTTGCCGTTCCGGTCGATGATCACGAAGATGCTCTGCTCGGTCACCTTGAACCGGCGCCAGAGCGTTCCCTTGCGGTCGTCGAGCTGTGGCGTCCCGGTGAGGTCGAACTCGGTGACGAACTCCTTCATGGCCTTCTGCTCACCGAGCCCGGCGACGCCGATGATCGGCACGGTGTCGCGGTATTGGGGCGCGACCTCGGCCACCGTCCAGGCCTGGCTGGCGCAGGTGGCGCACCACGGCGCCCAGAACCACAGCACCACGGGCCGGCCGGCGAGCTGTGCCGCGTCGAACGCGGCGCCGGTGAGGGTGGTCCCGGTGAAGCGCAGAGTGTCCGGGACCTGCGCCGGAGCGGCAGCCGGTGAGCCGGGCGAAGCGGCGGCCGCGGAACCGGTCGGTGCGGCCGAGGCGCTGGTCGAGGCTGGTGGGGATCCGGCGGTGGCCGGTCCGGACGCCGCCGTGCCGGTGCAGGATGCCGTACCGAGCAGGGCAACGACGAGCGCGCCGGCCAGGGCGGCCCGACGATCCCCGCCGAGCCGGGGTGGTCGCCTCCATGCGTGCCAGCGGCGCATCCGCGTCTCCCTTCGACAGTCGCACTTCCCCTACACCAGGCGTTGCGAAGGGGCCCTTCCCTACTCGGCCTTTGCCAGCCGGAGGGCCAGCTCCGGGCACACCTTGACCGCCTTCAGCGCGCCCTCCCGCAGCCAGGTCGGCACGGGGGTGGTCGGGAAGGCGGGATATCCGTTCGCGTCGAGCCGGATGAAATCCGGGACGACGTGCGCGCAGAGGCCGTGCCCGTCGCACCGCGACCAGTCCAGGGTGAGCTTCTGCGGGTTGAGGTCGGGTGCGCCCGGCAGCCCCATCACGCCCTTGACCCGGCGGCCACAGCCATCGCCGGTGCTGTGCAGCCGCAGGTCGTCGGCGAAGACCTCGATCGCGGAGAGGGCGAACCGCGCCGTGCCGTCCGGGTGGCTGCACGCGCCCCGGCCCTTCACCTCGCCGGCGGCGGCCCGGACCACGTCCGCTGGTTGGCTGCCGGCGACGGCCAGGTCCACGGCGCGGGCCAGGTCCGGCAGGCCCATCTTGCACGGTCCGCACTGCCCGGCGGACTCGCCGGCCAGGTAGCGCACCACCTGCGCGGCCTCACCGAGCGGGCAGGTGTCGACGCCGAGCGGGATGATGATGCCCGCGCCGAGGGTGCCGCCGACCGCGGCCAGGCCCTTGCGGGAGACCTCGGCCTTCTCCGCCGCCTCCGGGGTGATCCACTTGCCGTGGTAGCCGCCCATCAGGATGCCCTGCACGTCCGGCACCTCGCACAGGTCAAGGACGTCGCGCAACGGCATGCCGGCGGTGCACTCCACCACGGCCGGCCGGCCCGCCGCGCCGGTCACGGTGAGCAGCACGGTGCCCGGCTCGTCGTCGGTGCCGAGCGCCGCGTACTCGTACGGGCCGAGTCGCGCCCCGACGGCGAGTTGGGCGTACGTCTCGGCGTTGGACAGCAGGGTGGGCAGGCCACTGACGCCGGAGTCGCTGGAACGCTTCTTGGTGCCAGGCGGAATGTGCGGCAGACCGTTGATCCCATTGACCAGCGCGCCGCCCTCGCCGGAGATGAACCGGTGCGGCACGGTGACGATGGTGGTCGGCACCGGCATCCGGCGCTCCTCCAGCGCCTCCATCAGCGAGTCCCGGCCAACCCCGTCGTCGGCCACGCCGATCACGATCTCGTCGGCGTCCAACGCGTACGCGGCCAGCGCCGCGCCGTCCAGGATCAGGTGGGGGGCGCGGGTCAGCAGGACCTTGTCCTTCCAGCTGGCCGGCTCCCCCTCGCTGGCGTTGACCACCACCACGGCGGCGAGGTCCTGCCGCTCGCACGACTCCAGCACCGCGCGCAGCTTGCGGGCGAACGGGAAACCCGCCCCGCCCTTGCCCTTGAGCTGCATGCCCTCGGCGAGCCGGAGCAACTGCGCCGGCTCCATCGGGCCGATCGGGCCGTGCACCTCCTCGTGCGCGGCCAGGTCGAGCCGGCCGAACTCGGCGAAGCCGGCGGTGAGCCGGGGCTCACCCACGCAGGCGACCGCTGGCACGGCCGTCCGCATCATTTCGCCTCACCTCGCAGCCCGGCCCAGTACGCCCCGTCCACCGCATCCGCGCTGGCCTTGCGGCGCTTGGCGGACCGGCCCTCGCCGGCTGCCCGCTTGGCGCGGCGAGACGCCAGGTCGACCAGGGTCGGGGTGTCGTCGACGGGCGGCGGCACCTCGTCCGGCACGTACCGGGCCGGGGGGCGCCAGTAGTCCGGCTCCTCCGGCAGGTCGTCCTCGACGCTGTGCCGGCCGCTGCCACTGCGGGGCGTCGCCGAGATCGGGCTGCTGGAGATCGGCTCGGCGGAGACCGGGCCGGCCGAGATCGGCTCGCCGGCCTGCCACCGGCGCGGGCTGTCCCACGGCTCCTCGGGCTCGGCGACAGTCGGCTGTGGCGGCGCCGAGTAGCGGCTGCCGTCGTCCTCGTTGCGGGACCGGCGGCTGGACCGCTCGGCGACCGGCTCCTCGGCGCTTCGCCGCCGCGTCGTGGCAGCCTCGTCCCGGGTACGCGAGCCGCGTCGCCGGGCCACCGGCTCCAACTCCTCCTCGTCGCGTCGACGGGTGCCGGTCTCCTCCGCACTGCGGCGGGTCGAGCGGCGGGTCGCCGGCTCCTCGTCGCGTCGGCCGCGCGACGGCCGTTCGGTGTCGCGGCGGGCCGCGGGCTCTTCCTCGCGTCGACGCCGGCTGGGTCGGGTCGGCTCGACGAGGGAGCCGGGCTCGGGCACCACCGGGACGGTGAACCGATCGGGGTCGCGCCGCCCGGCCGGCGCGGCCCACGTGGCGGTGGTGGTCTCCGCCCAGGCGGGACGCTTGTCCGCATCGGAGGTGCGGCGTCGGCTCATACCGGCCAGCAGCGATCGGCCACGGCTCGCCTCGCCGGCCCGGCCGGCCAACGCCGCGTTCCGCACCGCCGCCTGGTGCTGCTCACGGCTGCGCCGACCGATGGTGACCGAGAGCCGGACCAGCAGGGCCAGCACGACCAGCAGGATGCAACCGAGGTAGCTGAGCACCACCCAGGACTTCGCGGCCCGGCCGGCGTTGAGGCCGTGCAGCACAGAGAACGGCCAGGCCAGGTACGCGGTGGAGTGCATCGTGCGCCACAGCCACTTCGGACCGACGCCGGCGAAGCGGGCCCGGATGATGCCGGTCCAGATCACGCTGACCATCAGCAGGGCGGCCACCGTGCCGAGCCCGACGTAGAGCCCTCGGCCGCCGACGAACGGCACCAGCGCGTCGGTCGCCGCCGCACGACCCGTGGCGATCTTGGTGAGGACGTGGAAACCGAGCCCGGCCACGCCCAGCACGCCGGTGGCCCGGTGCGCCGACTGCATCAGCACCCGGTGCGAGATGCGCAGCACCAGCCGGTCGGTGGCGAGCAGGCCGAGCATCACGGTGAGGCTCAACGACACCAGGGCGATCACCCCGGCGAAGAACTCGGTGAAGAAGAAGCCGTACGCGTACGCCGTCTGGCCGGCGCCGGTCAGCATTATCGCCGCCCAGAGCGCGGCGAGCACCGACGCGATCAGCATGGCGACCGCGGACCGCGACGGGGCGCGTACCCCCCGACTGCTGGCGCTGGTCCGGACGGTGGCCGCCTTCTGGTCCTGCTGTGCCCGGGCCATCTGCTCCTCGATCGTCTCGCGGCGGCGTACCACCGGCCGACCCCTGCTCCCCCATCCAGTACGGACCGGCGGGGCGCGCGGATCATCCGGTGGCGAAAATTTCTGGGGCGCGATCGAACCGAGTGGTGCCGGCGTGCGTTGCACCCGCTCCCCCGCACCGGTTCAGACAGTGACAGATGTCCATGCATTGACAGTCACTGCAACACGCTTGTAACCTTTCAGAAAATTTCAGCCTGGGTTGCAAGATTCCGACAACCCAGCGCTTCCCCGCCGCACCACCACCCCCGCCCCTGCCCTCGTCAGGAGTCCTCGATGCACCGTCGTCGACGTGGCTCGGCGATCCTCGCCCTCGGCCTGGTCGCCAGCCTGCTCGTCCCCATCACCATGACGGCACCCCCGGCCGTCGCCGCCCCGCCCGGCGGCAAGAAGGTCATCGTCCAGCTCTTCGAGTGGAACTGGCCCTCGGTGGCCAGCGAGTGCCAGAGCACGCTCGGCCCGAAGGGCTACGGCTACGTCCAGGTCTCGCCCCCGCAGGAACACGTTCGGGGCAACCAGTGGTGGCTGGCGTACCAGCCGGTCAGCTACCGGATCGAGTCCCGCAAGGGCACCCGGGCCCAGTTCCAGTCGATGGTGAACACCTGCCACACGGCCGGCGTCAAGGTGATCGTCGACGCGGTGATCAACCACATGTCCGGTCAGGACAACGGCGGCACCGGCTGGGCCGGCTCGTCCTACTCGCACTACGACTACCCTGGCATCTACCAGAACCAGGACTTCCACCACTGCGGGCGTAACGGCGGCGACGACATCGCCAACTACAACGACCGGTACGAGGTGCAGAACTGCGAGCTGGTCAACCTCTCGGACCTGAAGACCGAGTCCGACTACGTCCGTACGAAGATCGCGTCGTACCTCAACGACCTGCTCTCCCTCGGTGTGGACGGCTTCCGGTTGGACGCCAGCAAGCACATGCCGGCCGCCGACATCGCCGCGATCAAGGGCAAGCTCTCCCGCTCGGCGTACATCGTGCAGGAGGTCATCTACGGTGCCGGCGAGCCGGTCCAGCCAACGGAGTACACCGGCAACGGTGACGTGCACGAGTTCCGCTACGGCAAGGACCTGGCCCGGGTGTTCCGCTCGGAACGGCTGTCCTACCTGCGCAACTTCGGTGAGGGCTGGGGGCACCTGCCCACCGGGCCGGCCTCGGTGTTCGTCGACAACCACGACACCCAGCGCGACAGCGGTGGCGTGCTCACCTACAAGGATCGCGGCATCTACGCGCTGGCGAACGCGTTCATGCTGGCCTGGCCGTACGGTTCGCCGACCGTCATGTCCAGCTACACCTTCAGCAACCGGGACGCCGGCCCGCCGTCGGACGGTGCCAACAAGACACTCAACGCCACCTGCTACTCCGGCTGGGAGTGCGAGCACCGCTGGCCGGTGATCGCCAACATGGTCGGCTTCCGCAACGCCACCGAGGGCGCCGGCGTGGCCAACTGGTACGACAACGGCAACAACCACATCGCGTTCAGCCGTAGCGGCAAGGGTTTCATCACCGTCAACGACGAGGATTCCGCGGTGAACGGTCGCTCCTACTACACGGGGCTGCCCGCCGGTCGGTACTGCGACGTCATCCACGGCACGTACGCGGGCGGCGCGTGCAGCGGGCCGGTGATCACGGTGGACGGTAGCGGCTGGTTCGCGGCCAACGTGGCGGCACACGACGCAGTGGCCATCCACATCGGCGCCCGGGTCTGAGTCGGTCGTGGCCTCCGGCCGGCGGGTATCGCCGAACCGGGGGCCCCGGACCATTCGCCGCCGTAGTGTGGTTTGGTGTCGTTTGACCGAATGTCTCCGTACCGCCGCCGCGCCGGCTGGGTGGCTGCCGCCATCGCCGTACCCGCACTGCTGGTGACCGCCCTGCTGGTCGGCCGGGCCGTCACTCCGAGCTCGACGGCCCTCGACGACCTGGTTGTCGTGGCAGCCGACCCGACCCCGAGCAGCGTGGAGCAGAGCCCCGAGGAGTCGATCCCCCCGGCCGCGCCCGCCCCAGCCGGGTTGCCGGTGGTCGACTACGACCCCGCCCCCGGAGGGTTCCCCGCCGATCCGGCCAGCATGGACACCACGCCGCTGACCGAGGGCGCGCACCCGACCAAGCGGATCGCCGCGTACGACGCCCCCGGCGGTCGTCCGCGAGCCTTCCTCGAACCGTCGATCCGCGGTGTCGAGCTGACCATGCCGATCGCCGAGCGGCGCGCCGGCTGGACGGCCGTCCTGCTGCCCTCGGCCAACCGGCGGCTCGCCTGGCTGCCGCCCGGCGGGTTCGACACCGTGCCGCTACGCGACCAGATCGTGGTGGAGCGCACAGTCCACCGGCTCACCTGGTACCGCGCCGGCAAGGCGGTGCGCTCCTGGGAGGTCAGCCTCGGCCAGTCGGGGCAGAACACTCCGCTCGGGCGGACCTTCATCCTGGGCCGCACCCCACCGCCGGAGGCGGTCTACGGCGGGGTGGACATCTACGCCCTCGGTTCGATCCCCGACGACCCGGAGTCGGTGCCGGACGGGCTGCGCGGCGCGCACATCGGGGTGCACACCTGGCACAACGACGACGAGCTGGGCGAGAACACCACCAACGGCTGTATCCGGCTGACCCGCAGCGGTCAACGGGAGTTGCTCGCCGAGGTCCGCCCCGGCACCAGCGTGCTGGTGGTCGACCAACTGCCCACCCCACCGCCCACCGCCTGAGCGGCACACAAGGGGCACAACGCTCACTCGCCGAGCAGCCAGCCGTTCTGCTCGGCGACCCGGATCGCATCGGCCCGGTTGCGGGCGCCGGTCTTGCCGATCGCCGCCGAGAGGTGATTGCGGACCGTCCCCTCGGACAGGTGCAGCGCACCGGCCAGGTCGGCGACCGTGCCACCGCCCCGGGCCGTCCGCAGCACCTCGGTCTCCCGCTCGGTCAGCGGACTGACCCCGGTGGCCAGGGTCTCCGCCGCCAACGTCGGGTCGACCACCCGCAGGCCGGCATGCACCCGGCGGACCGCGTCGGCGAGTTGCCGGGCCGGGGTGTCCTTGACCACGAAGCCGCTCGCGCCGGCCTCCATCGCCCGGCGCAGGTAGCCGGGCCGGCCGAAGGTGGTCACCACCAGCACCCGGCAGGTCGGCAGCGCGGCCCGTAACGCGGAGGTGGCGGCGATCCCGTCCATGCCGGGCATCTCCACGTCCAGCAGGGCGACGTCGGGGGCGCACCGGCGGGCCTCGGGCACCACCTCGTCGCCCCGACCGACCTCAGCCACCACGGTCAGGTCCTCCTCCAAGGAGAGCAGCGCGGCCAGCGCACCCCGGACCAGCGCCTGGTCGTCGGCGAGCAGCAGCCGGATCGGCGCGGCCCGGCTCACCGGGCCTCCGCCGGCGTCTGCACCCGCAGCAGGAAGCCACTTCCGTCCGGCCGGCGACCGACGCTCACCACGGCGTCCAGCCGCCGCGCCCGCTCACGCAGACCGATCAGCCCGTGCCCGGTGGCGTCGGGAGTGGACGGACCGCGACCGTCGTCGCTCACCTCGACCCGGTCCGGGTGTACCCGGATCGTGCAGCACCGCGCCCCGCTGTGCCGGACCACGTTGGTCACCCCTTCCCGTACCGTCCAACCGAACAACCGGTCCCACTCGTCCGGCAGCGCCGGCACCTCGGCCGGCAGGTCCGCCGCGATGCCCGCCGCGGCCAGCGCGGAGCGCGCGCCGGCCAGCTCCACGGCGAGGGTGACCTCGCGGTACGCCCCGACGGTCTGCCGCACGTCGGACAACGCCGCCCGCGCCAGCGCCTCCACCTCGGCGATCTCGGCGGCGGCCCGGTCCCGGTCCACCTCGATCAGCCGGCCGGCCAACTCGGCCTTGATCGCCACCACGGTCAGCGAGTGCCCGAGGATGTCGTGCAGGTCGCGGGCGGCGCGGGCCCGCTCCTCGGTGACCGCGAGCCGGCCGATCTCCCGCTGGGCGGCCTGGAGCTCGCTGTTGCGCTGGGCCAGTCGGGACACCCCGAACATGGCGAACGAGGCGAGCAGCACCGCGAAGACGATGCCGTTCTCCGCCTCCCATCCCGGCACCAGCCAGGACGCGAGCACCGGGGTCACCGCGCAGAGGACCACGCTGGCCGCCGCCTCGCGCGACGGCAGCAGGAACACCGCCGCCGCCGCCACGTAGACCAGGGTGGCCAGCCAGTCCCCCTCGGTGCCCGGGATGCTGGCCAGGCCCACCGCGAGAAGGAGCAGGAGCCCGACCCGCGCCCGGCCCGCCGGGATCGGCAGCAGGGACTGGCGCAGCCGGCGGGCCCACTGGAACAGCAGCACGTAACCGACCCCGAAGACCACCAGGGCCGTCACGCCGAGGACCTGCCGCCAGAGCTGTGGCTGGTGCACCGCGGTGGAGAGCGGCACGTTGAGGAAGAACAGCCAGACCGCGGCCAGCAGCCAGCCGGTGTACCGCCAGTGGCGGTTCGCCGGCCAGGGCTGCCCCGTGGAGAGGTCCATCGGGTTCACGCTAGCCGTCGCGGCGGTCAGACCCGCGCGGTGTCCCGGCGGAACAGCCGGGCCGCACCGACGCCGAAGACCAGCGCCCAGACGACGAGGTTCGCCAGCGCCGCCGCGCTCACCGCCTCGCCGGTCAGCGGGGCACGGGCCAGCACGCCCATGCCGTACACCGGGGTGAACTTCGCGACCTGCTGAAGCACCTCCGGCAGCACCTCGACCGGGACGAACAGCCCGCCGAACATGGCCAGCACGGCCAGGATCGGGCCGATGAACTGCATGACGTTCTCGGCCGGCACCAGGTAGCCGATGAACAGACCGAACGCGGCGAAGACCAGCGACCCGATCCAGGCGGCGAGCCCGGACAGCAGCCAGACGTACACCGGGATACGGACCCCGGCCGCGGCGCCCACCAGGAACTCGACCACGACCGCGAGCAGGCCGAGGGTCATCGCGGTGATCAGCTTGGTGGCCACGTACGCGGTCGGGCGCAACGGGGTGAGCCGCAACTGACGGCTCCAGCCCAGCGCCCGCTCGGTGGCCACCGCACCACCGGCGCTGGTGGTCGCCACCATGGCCGCGTACACGGCCAGGCTGATCATGACGTACGCCGTCACCGGGCGGCCGTTGTCCAGCAACTGCCCGCCCTGCGGCAGGCCGAAGATGAGGAAGAAGACGCCCGGCATGATCAGCGTGAAGGCGAGGGTGCGGCGGTTGCGCAGCACCCGGCGCAGCTCGATGCGCAGGACGCCCGGGGCGAACCCGCCCAGGGCGGGCAGCCGACGGTCCGGCTCATCGGTACGGGTGGGGGTGGGGACAGGGGTGGGGGTGGCCGGCAGGGTGGTCATCTCAGGCTCCGGTGTGCGCGGTGGTCAGGGCGAGGAAGGCGTCCTCAAGGTTGCGGGAGGTGATCTCCACGTCCCGGGCGGCGGTCCGGGTGAGCAGGTGCCGGGCGATCGCGTCCGAGTCGCCGGTACGCACCAGCACGCTGTCGCCGCGTACCTCCACGGCGTCCACGCCGGGCAGCGCTGCGAGCGCAGCCTGGTCGGCGCCGGGCAGCGTGGCTCGCACCGTACGGCCGGCGGCCAGGTTCTTGATCTCCGCGGTGGTGCCGTCGGCCACGATGCGCCCCTGCCGGACCAGCACGATCCGGTCGGCGTACGCGTCCGCCTCGTCCAGGTAGTGGGTGGCGAAGATGACGGTCCGTCCGGCCCGGGCGTCACGGCGCAGGGCCTGCCAGAAGTCCCGCCGGCCCTCGACGTCCATGCCGGTGGTCGGCTCGTCGAGCACCATCAGATCCGGGTCGGGCAGCAGGGCCAGCGCGAAGCGCAGTCGCTGCTGCTGGCCGCCGGAGCAGCGCCCAACCACCCGATCGGCGATGTCGGCGATGCCGGCCCGCTCCAGCACCTCGGCGGCCGGGCGGGTGTGCCGGTAGAAGTGGGCGGTCATCTGGACCGTCTCGCCCACCGTGAGGTCCTTGAGCAGCCCGCCGGTCTGGAGCACGGCGGCGACCCGGCCCCGGGCCACCGCGTTGTCCGGAGTGCCGCCGAGGATGCGGACGGTGCCCGCGTCCGGGCGGGCCAGCCCGAGCAGCATGTCGATGGTGGTGGTCTTGCCCGCGCCGTTCGGGCCGAGGAAGGCCACCACCTCGCCGGGCTGCACCCGCAGGCTCAACCCGTCGACCGCGGTGACCGCGCCGAAGGTCTTGGTGAGGCCGTCCAACTCGACAGCCGGATGCGTACTGGTCATGTCACTGATGCTCCGGCGGCGCCTACCCCGATGCCCGGAGCGGTCGTCACGTTCCGGCCGTGACATTTGTCAGGGGCCGAGCGAACTTGCGGGCCGAGGAATTCCGCGCCCGGCAACGGGTAACCGCCGGGCCGAACGCGACGACAACGGGAGGACGCGATGGGTACCACGCCGCAGGGCCAGGTCGACACGGTCGTGCTGATCCACGGGCTCTGGATGACCCCGCGCAGTTGGGAGGGGTGGGTCGAGCGGTACACCAGGCGCGGCATGCACGTCATCGCCCCCGCCTGGCCCGGCATGGACCTGCCCGTGGAGCAGTTGCGCGACGATCCCGGCCCCATCGCCCAGCAGAGCGTCGCGACGATCGTCGCGCACTACGACCGGATCATCCGGGCGCTGCCCCGACCGCCGATCATCATGGGGCACTCGTTCGGCGGGCTGTTCACCCAACTCCTGGTCGACCGGGGCCTCGGCGCGGCCGGCGTCGGAGTGCACCCCGCAGCGGTGAAGGGGGTGCTCAAACTGCCACTGAGCCAGCTACGCTCCGCGTTCTCGATCCTGCGCAACCCGGCCAACCGGCAGAAGGCCGTCCCATTCACCCCGGACGAATTCGCCTACGCCTTCGGCAACACGATGAGCCGCGAGGACTCCGACCGGGCCTGGCAGCGTTACGCCGTCCCGGGTGCCGGGCGGGTGCTCTTCGAGAGCGCGTTCGCCAACCTCGACCCGACCTCGCCCGCCAAGGTGGACAACGGCCGCAACGACCGCGCGCCGCTGCTGCTGATCGCCGGGGGCGCCGACCATGTGGTGCCGGCGACGGTGGTGCGCTCCAACGCGGGGCTCTACCAGAAGTCCCGGGCGCTCACCGCGTACGAGGAGTTCCCCGGACGCTCGCACTTCACCGTCGGGCAGGACGGCTGGGAGGAGGTCGCCGACTACGCGCTGGACTGGGCGCTACGCGCGGCGGCGCTGCCCCGGGAGGCGACAATCGCCAGCGAGGCCCCCCGCCGCTGAGCCGCTAATGCGAATCGCGCATCAGGCGCAGGGCGGCCACGGCGTCGGCGAGGGTGGCCGCGCGGGCCAGCGGTAGCGTGCAGTCCCGTTCGCCCAGGTACAGCTGACAACCGTCACGCGTGAAACGGGCGGTGACGAACTGGCCGGCGTAGTGGCTCCCGAGCCGGCTGAGCAGTGCCGGCGGGTCGGCGACGACCGGCGGCACGGCGAGCCCGGGCGCGGGCACCGGCTGCTCCGGGTCCTGGGGTACGGCGGCGAGCAGCGCGTTGTCCAGGTATTCGAGGCAGTCGGCGATGGCCGCTTCCAGAGACCGCGACAGCACCGGATCCGACTCGATGGGGGCATCGGGACGGACAACCTGCACCCGCCACCGGTCGCCGTGCACGAGCAGCGGGTCGGCCGCGTTGAGCCGGTAGTCGCAGACGCTGACCGCCAGGGCCAGGTCGAGCCCGAGGGCGAGCCTGATCAGGTCGGCCAGGGACGGGGCGTCGGGCACCTGGGCCAGCACGATCAGCCGGGCGCCGGGACGTCCACGCGCGGCCGAGGAGACGTAGCAGCCGACCGGGTCCACTTCCGGACCGTCGACGGTGACGGTTCCGTCGCACAGGTCCTGGCCCAGGCCGTGGCCTGGCATGTCGTCAAGGTGGGTGAGGTCCTGCGGGCGTACCCCGAAAATGGCCGCGAGACGCGCGGCCCGGTAGTGGTCGCGGAGCTGGTAGACGGGCTTGCCGCCGGGTTGGGTGCCGACCAGCGTCGCCGGCTCGCCGGCGGCCGGGTGCCACAGCGTGTGCGTGGCGCGGGTCAGGTCAGTGACCGTGACGGTCAGCGCTGAGTAGATCCGGCGGCTGTCCCGGCAGGTGTGGCAGGACAGCGCCGAAGGTGCCATCCCGGCGCCGCCGCAACGGGGGCAGTCGGGGTCGACGGTCGGGGAGCCGAGCCGGCAGTGACAGCGGCGTAGCCGGCTGTCCGGGCGGCAGTCGGGGCACTCCCGCCAGTCGACCGGTTCGCCCCACCACGTCGGGTCGGGTGGTTCCCAGGCCCGCAGCAGCGTGGTCACCCGGCGTCGGACGACCTGGCCGGTGGCACGCTCGTGCAGCACCTCAGCGTCGTCGCCGGGGCGCAACCGGGTGTGCCACCACCGGCCGTTGCGCCAGATGGCCTGTGCGCCAGGCGCACCGGCGGCGAGGTCCGCAAAGACCCGGCGTTCGACCAGATCAAGGTCGATCGCCACGGGCACGGTCGGGTCGTCGGAGGCCGACCGCACGGTGTACGCGGGCGCGCTCAGCCCTCGGGCGTCGAGCCCGTACATCGCCTCGGCGACCGTGGTGGCGGCGACGGCTGCGGGTAGGTCCTCGCCCCTGAGCTGGGTCTGAGCCGGCACTTCCCCGCCGGGCATCTCGTAGCGGACGTCCCAGGACGTCCGGCCGTAGCAGTGGCGAACCTCCACAACCAGGTCCAGGTGCAGCAGGCCGGCCAGCGCACAGAGCTGACCAAGGTGGTGATTTGGATCGGGAGGTAATGGATCCTCAGCGGACCGCCCGAGCAGGACCCGCCACGGGTCGTAGTCCTGGCCGGCCAACGCCTCGGCCTCGATAGCGTTCCGTTGGGCAGCGGGCAGGTCAGGCTGCCAGCGTCGCGGCAGCCACACTGCATCGTCGAGCCGCCAGTGATCACGCAGGCTTCTGGCGCCGACCACGTCGGCCAACTCCCGCAGGATCGGTGCCAACGGCACCTGCCACCCGCCGCCCTGCTCGGGATCCGGCGCGAGGCGGCCCGGCCGGAGCTGCCGAGATGTGGCACGCCCGGTGTCGAGGTTGACGACGGTCAGTACCAGCTCGGCTCGCCGACGACCGCGTGATGCGCAGAGCCGGCAGGGCACCGCGACGCTGCCGTCGCCCCGACAGAGCTGACAGTCGGTGTAGGGCTGGTCCGCCAGGGCGTCCCACTCGACGAGCAGCCGGTCGCCGCCGCTGGTGCACTGGCACCGCTGCACCTGAAAGGCGAGCCCGACGCACTCCGGGCAGGGGATCACGGGCACGCCGTTCATCGCCGCCTCACCACCCGCCGGGAGCAGGCACCGTCGTGGTCGGCCCGCAGCAGGCAGCGCCGGCCTTCGGGCAGCGTCCGGTCGCAGAAGACCCAGTGGCGTACGTTCTGGTCGTCCTCGGCCGACACGGTGATGCCGCCGGGTTCGAGCTGAGGCAGGACGTGCGCCCGGTGCGCCACCACCCGGGCGAGCCGCTGTGCGGTGGGGAGGTCCCCGACGACGACGGGCAGATGGATGACCCAGCGTTCGCTCATTGGCCCTGGCTCCGCTCGTTGCGGGCGCGGGCCTGCGCCGACTGCCATCGGTGCAGCGCGTCCTTGATCCGCTCGGTTTCCCGACGACTCTGGGCCAGAGCGTCGTAAACGATCGCCAGGTCATCTGCGACCCGGTCGAGGAATTCCTGCACCTCACCGGGCTCGAAGCCGCGCCGGCCGAGCGGGGTCGGACGGAACCGCCGCTCGCGGACCTGCCACGGCCGCAACGGATGGTAGGCCGCGGACCGGTAACTGGTTGGCCCGTGGGCCGATCGTTGCCGACGCCGGGTACGCCGAAAGAAGACGCGCAAGACCGGACCTGCCTCTCACCGTCGAGATTGACCTGTGCAGTGGGTGGGCCCACCGGCCCGCCGCGCACCGGCGGACCCACCCCGAGCACCTGCTACCGCAGCCACGACCAGCGGTACGCCAGCAGGGCAGCCTCATCGGTCCGCGTCGGTGAATCAATCACTCAGGACACTCGAAGCCTCACTCATCGTGCAGTGAACTAGTCCCGTTGCGCAACTCCCGATTTGGGACAGAGTCATTGCGTGTCGCGCCCATTCGGTCCACACTGGTCGGCATGACTGGAAGCCCGACCGTCCGTCGACGGCGTCTCGCCGCAGCCCTTCGCCGCCTGCGTGAGCAGACGGGGATGACCGCCGACCAGGCGGCGAAGGAAATCGGCATCTCCAAGTCGGCCCTCAGCCGCATCGAGAACGCCCAGGTCTCCGTCCTCCCGCCGGTCGCGCGCGGTCTCTTGGAGTTGTACGGAGTCGAGGGTGAGGAGGTCGACGCACTCGCCCAGGTTGCTCGGGACGCCCGCAAGCGCGGATGGTGGCAGGCGTACGACGACGTGCTGCCGGACTGGTTCGAGGTCTACGTCGGGCTGGAGGCCGAGGCGTCGGAGATCCGCGCCTTCCAGCCGCAACTGATCCCCGGTCTACTCCAGACCGCCGACTACGCCCGTGCCGTGATCCGGGCCGAGCACCCGGACGCTCCCACCGACGAGGTGGATCGGCGAGTTGAGCTGCGGATGCGCCGCCAGGCGAGCGACAGCCCACCGAAGCTCTGGGTGGTGCTCGACGAGGCGACTCTGCGGCGGCCAATCGGCGGAGCGGAGGCCTTCAAGGCGCAGCTACAGCGGCTCATTGAGGCAGGTGAGCGTCCCGGCAACACCGTGCAGATCCTGACCTTCGGTGCCGGCGAATACGGTTCGATGGGCAGCGCGTTCAGCGTGCTCGCGTTTCCCGATCCGGCCGACCCCGGGGTGGTCTACATCGAGACGCGCGCGGGTAGCCTCTACCTCGAAGGCCAACAGGTCAGGGAATACAGCCGAATCTTCGATCACCTGGTTGCCACGGCGGCCAGCGCTCGCAAGTCGCGCGACCTGATCCAGGGGGCGATCGACGAGCGATGAGGGGGCGGCGCCTTGGAAGAGATCCAGGCGGTCCGCGTGACCTGGCGGAAGAGCACCCGCAGCAACGGCTCCGGTGACTGCGTCGAGGTCGCCGACGACCTGTCGGGCAAGGTCGGGCTGCGCGACAGCAAGGACCCGGGCGGCCCGGTGTTGACGTTTACCCCGACCGCATGGTCGACCTTCGTCGCCAACGTCAAGGGTGGGGCATCGCAGAAGTGACCGATGGCCGGAGGACTTAAGAGCAACACCACAGCGATCTTCCGTTCCAGGAATCGGTGTCCCTACTGCCTCAGGTGCGACTCAGACGCACCTCGCCGCCGCGCCAAGGCCCGCAGATACTCGTCTTCCACGATCCGGTCAAACGCTGCGGGCTTCGCTCCGGCATGCACGACCTTCCGCGTCAGTCGGGCCTGCTCCCAGAAGCTCAACCCCATCTCGGTAGCGAAAATGTCGGAAGCCAAGAGTCCTCTTAGCTGACTCTCAGGCATCCCATCGAGCTGCCAGGTCGCGGCCCAGAAGTTGAGGATCAGGTTGATATAGGCCCGCTGCCTCCGCCTTTGAGGATCAAGATCCTGCGTCAGGGACCCCCAGCATTCCATCAACGATGCGTCGTCAATCGCCATCTTGAGCAACATCGCATGCTGGTCCCGCTGCGCGTACTCCAATGCGATTCCGGATTGCCTGGTCTGACTGATGACGGTGGCGACTACCCCGACGAGAGCCAGTGCGGAGAGGAGCACAGAGACTGATCCGTACGCCTGGCCGATGTCTGCCAAACGCTCCCAATCCGTATTCGAATCGAACGCGAAGCCGATCAAGGGCGGGGAGAGCAGCAGGACAAGCCCTCCCAGGAGAGCGAACACCGCCCAAGTCACTACGCCTCGAATGCTTCTCATCTACGCAAGGCTAGTTTGCACATCCAAGCTGATCAACATGACAAGCGATCGGCTGCACCACTGAGTGCCCGAGTGTGATGGCAGCCGGGTCGGTCGGATCGACAGGGCTGTAGATCACGCATGATGTCGGTTAGTGTTCGTCCCTCCACGGAACGTACGTCCGCGGATCCTGCCTCCACGCAGACGATCGGGAGGATGGCATGGCCAGCATCGAGCAAGTGAAGGCCGCGCTCGCCCAGGCAACCGACCAGAGCAACACGACGACCAACCAGATCCGGGCCGCCATCGAGAGCACCGAGCAGGTACTGGTCCGGCTGCGGGCAGTTGCCGCCGGCACTGGCCACCCGACTCTTGCCGAGGCCATCGCCCGCGCCGAACAGAACAAACAGCGGCTGGTCGAGGCCGCCACAACCCTGCAAGGCAGCAGCCAAGCGGCCCGGCAGTACATGAGCGTGCTGGGCTGACCGTGAGCATCGGCGAGGTCAAAGCGGCCCTCCGTGAGGCCGATCGCTCGCTCGGCCAGGCTGCCAGCGGGCGGTGAATCCTCTCGCCTTCGCCGACCCTTCCGCCTTGGCCGTCCATGTTCCGGCTCAGTCTGCCCACCTCGCCGTTCCGGTGACCGATCAGCCGCGACCGCCGCTTGCACACTCAGCGCATCTAGCCAAACACCTTCCGTATCTTTAGGCTTCACTCGACGTCCTTCCCACCCCTCCGGGAGGTCGCGTGGGCACCTCGTCCCGTCTACCTGGGCCAAAAAACGCCGGCTGGACCAGCGCCAAGGACCGACTGAGCAGATGGACGCCCGACGCCTCCAGCCGGCCTGACCAGTTGGTTAAGCCCGATAGGCAACGCGCCGAGGCTATTGCCATCCGGTATCAGCAAGCGTTGCGAGACGCGCTGTCTGCCGACCCTGAGGCGTTCGGCATTCAAGACGCGACGAAGCAGGCCGGTGGACGGCTGATTGAGCTGCTTGATGGCCTCGGCCGAACGAATGCCCCGCTAGCGCGGCATGTGGCGGCGCAGGGTGACGCCGACGAGTTCGTCCGGGGATTCGTTCGGCACGTTGCGGGCGATGGCCAACTCATCGTGGACGCTGCCATCCGCCGGGCCTCCCGACGCATCGCGGAGGACCTCGTGGCGTCTGGCGGGCCGGTTGCCGACCCCGGTCACCCAACACGGCTAACCGGTGAGTTGTTTTGCGCGCTGTACCAGGCGTTCTTCGGAGAGGTGGTCGGCGAATTCGTGCATATTCTCATCGCCGAGAACGTCAAGATCGCGATGCCAGCACTGATCATCCTCGACCCCACCGACGTGGTGGCCGACTTCGTTGCTGATCAGGTTATGAAGGTTCTGCCCAGCCCCTGTGCCGAGGCGGCCAAACGTGGGCCTGAGCCAACACGACTCGCGGACGTCGCGAAGGACCTGCTGACCACAACCGTGACCGCGGCTCTCGGGCTCGGCGGCAGCGAGTTGGAGCTGGCGGCATGAGCTCGGGAAGCTTCGCCTACCACTACGGCGCCCGCGGCCGAAACTCCACGGAGCCGATGCGGGACACGATCGGCTGGCCGCTACTCGGCCACGCGGATGGTCGGTTGCAGAAATTGGCAGAGGTACCCCAGGATCGCCCCGACTGGGCACAGGACCTGCTGCAGATTGCCCGAGCCGCCTTCCTGGCTGACAAGCTTTCGCTCCGTAGCCGCGCCGTCGACGGCTGGACCCGAAGGATCGACCTGTCCGTGGAGGTGATCTCTCCCGACGTCTGGGGCCCGTCGGCACTGCACCTGTTGACCCGCCTCGCGGAAACCTTGAGCGCGGACCGCTGGACGATCACCGTTCGTCCCGGCGCTCAGAGATGGCCTCAGCAGGGGCGCACCACCTATGCCGATGTGGAGGAAGTCGCCCTCTTTTCCGGAGGGCTCGACTCCACCGCCTGGGCAGCGGAGCGCGCCAAGGTCGCGCAGGGTCCGCTCCTGTTGGTCTCGTACTTCGAACCACAGTGGAGCCGTCAGCAAGACCGGGCGTTCACCATGATCACGAGTGCGGCCCGACGTGATATCGCACAACTGAAGGCTTCACAGCAGGTGCGGCTGACGAGGAAACTCGAGGCGTCGGCGCGTACCCGAGGGCTGCTGTACCTCGCCACTGCCATCTATCTCGCCGCAGCCCACGGGGTCTCGCAAGTCACTGTGCCCGAGAACGGGCAACTCGCCATCAACCCACCGCTCACTCCGGCCCGGGTGGCCGCCTGCTCGACGAAATCGGTGCATCCCGGCACACTGCACCTGCTCAACTCGCTCATTGAAGCCCTCGGCGGTGCCGTGACCGTCACCAACCCCTACCTTCACCTGACAAAAGGGCAGGTCTGCCAACGCGCCCTGATTGCCGGGCTCAGCCCAACCGCTCTCACCCATTCCACCGTCAGCTGCGGGCATCCGCCACGCAATCGGCCAGATGCTAGGCACTATCACTGCGGCCATTGCTACCCATGCCTGATACGCCAATCAGGCCTGCTCGCCGCACTGGGAAACGACAGCACCCCGTACAAGACAGATGTCTGGAGGCTGGGTGATCGGGAGGACGCCGCCACCGATCGGCGTGCGCTACAACGATGGCTGTGCCATCCCTTCTCCGTTCGGGACCTGACCACCGACACGCCGCTCCCCAGCAACATCGATCCCAGCCCCCTGCTAGATGTGGTGGAGTCCGGCCGGGTGGAGCTTCGACAGATGTTCGCTCAGCAGGGCCATCCGATCACACGCGTCGACACTCCACCTCGCCAGCTGGCATGGGAAGGTCACCTACGGGTATGAGTCGCCGATGAGGGCAAGCTTCCGGCTTGGCCGGATCGCGGGAGTGCCGGTTGGCGTCAACTGGAGCGTTCTGGTCATCTTCGCGTTGATCGCGTGGGCTTTGGCCGCCAACCAGTTCCCCCGCTCGTACCCCGACCGCTCGCCCGTGGCGTACACGATTGCCGGGCTGGCCGCGGCGGTGGTCTTCTTCGTCGGCCTGCTGGCCCACGAGGTGTCGCACGCGGTGGTCGCCAAGCGCAACGGGCTGACGGTCGACGGCATCACGCTCTGGCTGTTCGGCGGGGTGGCCGAGCTGAAGGGCGAGCCCCGCGACCCGGGTGCGGAGCTGCGGATCGCGGGTGTCGGCCCGCTGGTCAGCCTGCTGATCGGGGCGTTCTTCGGTGCCATCGCCGCGCTGCTCGCGGTGGCCGGGGTGGGCGGCCTGCTGCTCGGGGCGATGGCGTGGCTGGCCGGCATCAACGTGCTGCTGGCGATCTTCAACGTGCTGCCGGCCGCGCCACTGGACGGCGGACGGCTGCTGCGCGCCGCGGTGTGGAAGGCCACCGGTGACCGGACCCGGGCGTCCGTGGTCGCCGCCCGGGCCGGCTGGGTGCTTGGCGCGCTGCTGATCGGTCTCGGGCTGTGGCGGTTCCTGTCCGGGGTCGGGTTCGGCGGGCTCTGGCTGGTGCTGATCGGCTGGTTCCTGATCGGGGCCGCCGGGATGGAGGAGCGGCAGGCCCGCACCGGCAGCGCGCTGCGGGGAATCCGGGTGGGCGACGTGATGACTCCGCAGCCGCAGACCGCCTCGGCGGAGATGACGGTCGCCGACTTCGTCGACCACTACCTGTTCGCGTACCGGCATTCGGCGCTGCCGCTGACCGAGGAGGGCCGGCCGACCGGCCTGGTCACCGTCGACCGTGTGCGAGGCGTACCGCCCGAGCGCCGGGCATCGACCACCCTCGCTGAGGTTGCCTGCCGGGCCGACCAGTTGGTCCTGGCCCAGCCGGGTGAACAGCTCAACGACCTGCTCCCCCGGCTCAGTGAGTGCGCCGACGGCCGCGCCCTGGTGGTGACCGACGACGGCCGCCTGACCGGCATCATCTCCCCCAGCGACATCAGCCGCGCCGTCCAACGCAGCACCCTCCGCACCCCCAACCCATCCCGTTGATCATGATGTTATTGCGCCGGCACGCCGCGGCGGGCGGCAATAACTTCATGATCAACGGGGAGGTCAACCGGGGGGTCAGCGGGGGAAGTAGCGGTCCAGCAGGTCGGTTCCGAACTTGCCCTTCGGGTCCAGGTTGGTCAGGAGGGCGGCGAAGTCGGCGTAACGCGGGTAGCGGGCGGCCAGCTCAGCCGGGTCGGTGACGAAGACCTTGCCCCAGTGTGGGCGGGGCGCGAACGGTGCCAGTCGCTCCTCCACCGCGGCCACGACCGGCAGCACGGCTGCGGTGTCGTCGGTCCAGGTGAAGTGCAGCACGAAGCTGTCCCGCCGGTGGTTCGGGCTGAGCCACAGCTCGTCCGCCGCCACCGTGCGCAGCTCGGACACCTGCAGCACCGGGGCGATCAGGTGCGCCACATCGTCCAGCGCGGCGAGCGCGTCGGCCGCCGCCGTCCGCGGCACGTGGTATTCGGACTGCAGCTCGTCGCCGCTGCTCGGAGTGAAGCCGAGCTTGAAGTGCGGCAGCCGCTCGTGCCACGGGCCCGGCTCGCCGAGCTGCGGGGTGCAGTTCTCCGCCGGCATCCCGAGCACCGGGTGCCGTGGCTCGTCGGCGGCCGTGGTGCCGAGCCAGTCTGCCGGGGGCGGTGGCTGGTCCGCCACCTGCTTGCGCCACACCTCACGCAGCCGGGGCGTACGCCAGTCGGTGAAGACACTCACGCTGTACGCCGAGCCGAGCGCCTCGTCCAAGGCCTCGTGGGGCAGGTCGAGCCGCACGTACTGGCTCAGCTCGAACGCCGGCACCACGTCCAGGGTGACCCGGGTGACCAGGCCGAGTGCGCCGAGCCCGACCACCATGCCAGTGAACGCGTCGTCGTCGCGGTCCACGTGCAGCAGGTCGCCGTCGGCGGTGACCAGCTCCAGGGCGGCGACGGAGGTGGCCAGGTTGCCGTGGGTCTGACCGGAGCCGTGGGTGGCGGTGGCCACCGCGCCGGCCACCGAGATGTGCGGCAGCGAGGCGAGGTTGGCCAGCGCGTACCCCTGGGTGTGCAGTTGCTGGGCGACGTCGCCGTAACGCATCGCGCCGGCCACCGTGACCTGCCCACGCTCGGGATCCACATCGACCACCGGGGGCAGCCCGGCGAGGGTGACCAGGTCGCCTGCGGTGTCGCCGAAGCGGTTGAAGGAGTGCCCGCTGCCCACCGCCCGGATCCGGGTGCTGCCGCCGACCAGCCGGCGCAGCTCGTCGACGGAGTTGGGTCGGTGGAACGCGCGCGCCGCGTATCGCACGTTGCGGGCCCAGTTGTGGCGCGGCACGTCGGCCGCTGGGTCGCTCTGTCCCTGCGGGATCATGTGGCGATCTCCCGATCGGTGGACTGGTGGTCGGCCAACGCGGCGACGAGGGCGTCCAGAACCGTATCCGTCTGGAGGCCGCCATATCCACGCTGAGCGACCGGCAGGCCGGCCGCGCAGGCGCGTTCGATCTCCCCCCGGGCCGCCTGCCGGGTCGGCGCGTCCCCGGACACCAGGGCGTCCTGGCCACGCCGGATCAGCTGGTCGACCCGGTTCATCTGGTAGCCGCGCAGGCTGGCGGGAAGGTCCGGGTCGGCGAAGGCGGCGCCGCGCAGAGCGGGCAGGTCGACGAAACGATCGCCGGCGTAGCGGGTGAGCGCGGCGGACACCTGCTCGGGCCGCTCGCGGACCTGGTCGAGGACGAGCAACTCGATGGCGGGGCGGCCGTCGATCGGATGGCGGGCGGTCACCGGCTCAACCGTCACACCCGGCACAGGCACCAGCAGCAGCCTCGGCGGCTCCGGACGGCCGTCGCGCCGGGGTGGCTCGTCGAGGACCAGCGCGTCGACCTCGGCCCACCGGATCACCCGGCGCAGGCCGGGCCGTCGGATGGTGAGCCCCTCCGCGCCAATCCCGAACCGGAACGGTCGCAGCGCGCTGACCAGCGCCACCACGCCGAGCGCAACAGCGCCCACCGCGATGACCGTCCGTAGCAGGGCGCCGTCGCGCGGCAACGCCAGCAACACCACCCCACCGAGTACGCAGACCAGAGCGAGCACAAGGGCGCCCCGATTCCGGCGTAATTCCACGCTCGGACCCCCGTTCATGACCGTGGCGTCGGTCCCAGCATCTTCCGCCAAACCGGGCACCGAGGACACCGGTCGATCGGGCACGGTTGTTCTCGTCATCGTCGGGGAACCCTACGCTCATGAGCAGCTACCGTGATCCGGCCCTACGGGGCGATGTCTTCCCCTCCGAGGAGGAGCTGGACCCCACCGGCACCGAGGTCGAGCAGGTCAGCGCCCCGCCGACCGGCGGGTTGCCGAGCCACCCGGCGCCCACGCCCGGCCCTCGACCCACACCGGCACCCGCGCCGGCCCCGACGCCGGTGCCGGCACCCGGGCCGCCGCCGCGCGCGCCCGGTGCCGGGGCACAGTCGATCGTGACCCGGCATCTGGACGGCTCGGTGGAGGTGGTCACCGACCTCGACGGCGACGGCGTCGCCGACGTCGTCCAGATCGACGTGGACGGCGACGGGATCCCGGACATCACCTATGTGGACAGTGATGGGGACGGGCGACTGGACACCGTGCTGCGCGACCCGAACGCGATCGGGACGGGTGCCGGCGCCCACCGCAGTGCCTGACCGGCGGCACCACGCCCCGTCGGTCGAATCGGCTCAGAGCTTCGCCATCACCTCGTTGGCGACCAGCTCAAGGTGCTCCAGATCGCTGAGGTCCAGCACCTGGAGGTAGAGCCGCTCACTACCGATCTCGCTGTACCGACCGATGGTGTCCAGGACCTCGCCAGGGGTTCCGGCCAGACCGTTGGCCCGCAGCTCGTCCGGTTCACGGCCGATGGCGGCGGCCCGGCGGGCCACCTCGGCGTCGTCCCGCCCGCAGCAGAGCACCAGGGCGTTGGACCAGACCATCTCAGCCGGGTCCCGGCCGATCTCGACGCAGGCCGCGCGGACCCGGTCGAACTGCGCCGCCGTGTCCGGCACCGAGGCGAACGGCAGGTTGAACTCGTCGGCGTAGCGGGCAGCCAGGCGGGGAGTGCGCTTCGGGCCCGTCCCGCCGAGCAGGATCGGTGGGCGCGGCTGCTGCACGGGCTTGGGCAGTGCGGGCGAGTCACTGACCGGGTAGTACCGCCCGGCGTGATCGAATCGCTCCCCCGGCGGCGTGGACCAGAGCCCGGTGATGACCGCGAGCTGCTCCTCCAGCCGGTCGAACCGCTCGGCCAGCGGTGGGAACGGGATGCCGTACGCGGTGTGCTCCTCGGCGTACCAACCGGTGCCGATGCCCAGCTCCACCCGGCCGCCGCTCATCTGGTCGACCTGCGCCACGGTGATCGCCAGCGGGCCGGGCAGCCGGAAGGTCGCGGCGGTCATCAACGTGCCGAGCCGGATGCGGCTGGTGTCCCGGGCCAGGCCGGCCAACGTGGTCCACGCGTCGGTGGGGCCGGGCTCGCCGGTCACGTCACCCATCATCAGGTAGTGGTCGGACCGGAAGAACGCGCCGTAGCCGGCATCCTCGGCGCAGCGGGCGACGGCGAGCAACTGGTCGTAGGTGGCACCCTGCTGGGGTTCGGTGAAGATCCGCAGTTCCATGATCCGAGCATAGGGACCTGACTCCGGTGCCGCTCCGGGACGAGCGCACCGCCGCATATGCCTTGACGTACATATGATCCGAGAGGCATATTGGCTTCCGTGTCCCTCGACTCCTTCACGGTCCTCGCCGAGCCCACCCGGCGTCGGATCCTCGACCAGCTCCGGGACGCGGAGCACAGCGTCGGCCAACTGGTGGACAACCTCGGGGTCAGCCAGCCGGCCGTCTCCAAACACCTGCGGGTGCTCCGCGACGCCGGCTTCGTCTCCTGCCGGATCGCCGCCCGGCAGCGGATCTACCGCCTCAACCCGGGCCCGCTGCGGGCGGTCGACGGGTGGCTGGCCCCGTACCGCCGGCTGTGGGACCGACATCTGGACGCCCTGGAACAGCACCTCGACAGTCAGGAGCAGTGAATGGACCGCGACGCGTTCCGCCCCAGCCCACCCGCCGAGGTGCGCACCGAGCCCGCCGAGGACGGCGTCACCCTGGTCTTCGTCCGCGACCTTCGGCATCCGCCGGCCACCGTCTGGGCGGCGCTGACCGACCCGACCCGGCTCGCCGAGTGGGCGCCCTTCCTCGCCGACCGGAACCTCGACTCCGCCGGTGCCGCGGTGCTCACCATGGTCGACGGCGAGACCACCACGCCGACCACGGCGGGCGTACGGCGTGCCGAGCCGCCGCACGTGCTGGAGTACACCTGGGGCGACGACCTGCTGCGCTGGGAGCTGAGCCCGCTGGGCACCGGCACCCGACTCACCCTGCGGCACACGGTCGCGGACCGGGGCATGCTGCCGATGGTCGCGGCCGGCTGGCACCTCTGCCTCGACGTGGCCGACCGGCTGCTCGACGGCGACCCGGTCGGCCCGATCCGGGGTGCCGAGGCCAGGGACTTCGGCTGGCCCGAGTTGCGCGACGCGTACGCCGAACGACTCGGCGAGAGCTGACCCGCCGCACCCGTTGACCGGCGAACGTGCCGCGCACCTCCCCCGACCGGGCCGTCACGGGCAACGGGTGTCCCGGTCATCCGGTGCCGACGCCTCTACCGCCCGCACGCCCAGAACGTCCACGCTGGACGGAGCCTGCCGCGACCGACGGCTCGGCGGACGCGAGGAGGAGACGATGGATGATCAGCACCGCGACCGGCTGACGGCGGCCGTGGCGGACCTGGTCCCGGAGCTGTCCCGGCGGGCCGGCGAGATTGAGCAGGCCCGGGAGTTGCCCGCCGACCTGCTCGACGCGCTGCGCGCCGCCGGCTGCTTCCGGATGTTCGTGCCGCGTAGCCACGGCGGGTACGAGGCCGACCTGCACACCGGGCTGCGGGTGCTGGAGACGCTGGCCCGGGCGGATGGGGCGACCGGGTGGAGCGTGATGATCGGCGCCGAGACCCCGCACCTGCTGGCGATGTTGTCCCGGGAACGGTTCGACAAGTTCTATGCCGAGGGCCCGGACGTGGTGGTGGCCGGCGGCTTCGCCCCGCAGGGTCGGGCCGAGCCGACCGACGGTGGCTACCGGGTCACCGGGCGCTGGGCGTTCGCCAGCGGCAGCCGCCACGCTGACTGGATCTTCGGCAACTGCCTGCTGACCGACGCCGGACAGCCGCCGGCCGGGGAGCCGCCGCAGCTGCGCTCGATGCTCTTCCCGGCCGACCGGGTCACCGTGCACGACACCTGGAACGCGTTGGGCCTGCGCGGCACCGGCAGCCACGACGTCGAGGTGACCGAGGCGTTCTGCCCCGCCGAGGACAGCCTCGACCTGTTCACCGGAGTGCCCTGCGTACCCGGGCCGGGCTTCGTCGCGCCGATGGTGCACTTCGTGCTGCACCTCGGCGCGGTGGCCGTGGGCATCGCGCAGGGCGCACTCGACGACATGGTCGCGTCGTTGGCCGGCGGCCGGCAGCGGCTCTACGCCCGCCAGTCGCTGGCGGACTCGCCGGCCTTCCGGATCCAGCTCGGCCGGGCCGACCTCGACGTCCGGGCCGCGCGGGCGCTGCTGCGCGATTTGGCCGACGAGCTCTGGGCCGCCTGCGCCACCGACCCGGCGGCGGTGGCCCGGCTGCACCCGCGGATCTCGGCCGCGCTGCCCTGGGTGACCGAGCGGACCGCCGCGGCGGTGGACGCCTGCTACCGGGCCGGTGGCGGCGGGGCGTCCCGGGACGGTGCGCCGCTGCAACGCCGGTTCCGGGACATCCACACGTTCAGCCAGCACGCCGCGGCAGCCGAGGGTTGGCTGGGCAACAACGCCGCTCAACTGCTCGGCCGCTCGGTCGAGTTGGCGTACTGAGCGCTGGCGGCTCGATCAGACGTAGGGCCGCTTGGCGTACGCGGCGCGGAGCGCGGCCAACCCGTCCGCCTTCGGCGTCAGGGTGCCCCACCCGGAGTTGAAGTAGTTGGTCCGGGCGATCCGCGGCCCACCCTCGGCGTTGAGCTGGGCGATCGCCGCCGGCACGGTGGCGATCCAGGCGGACTGGTTCGGAATTTCGGCCGACCTGACTCCCCACTCCGCGATGATCACGGGCCGGGACAGCGCCACCGGCCCAAGGTCCGCCACCGCCCAGTCCTTGGTGCGGCGAAACCGGGCCAGCGCGGTGTGGCTGGCGTTGGTGGCGTACGCGTTCCACTGGAGGAAGTCGAGTCGGGACATCAGCGACTCCGGGTGGGTGCGCTGGAAGCAGGCCCGGTCGAAGCCGCCCAGCCCCACGGAGAAGGTCGTCCCGGCCGGCACCGTCCGGGCCTTGAACCACGTGAGGATGTAGTTCATCGCCTGCACCGCCCGAGCGTCCGACTCGGCCCAGGTGTACGCCTTGCCGTCCTCCGTGGTGCCGAACTCGTGGTCGGTGTCCAACTCCGAGGCGAGCTGGATGTTCACCCCGAAGCCGAGCGTCCGGTACTGCGCCAGCGCGCGGTGGAACAGCCCGTCGCACTGACCCTTGAGCACCTGGCCGTACCCGTACGCCCTCGGCCAGGTGGTGCCGGGTCGCTGCTGGATGGTCATCGACGGCGCCGGCACGGTGTAATTGGTGACGTCCACGGTGAAGGTCTGCGGCCCCGCGTTCGGGGCGCCGTAGTGCTTCAGCTCAAGAACCATGTTCATCTGCACCCCGGCCTTACCCAGGTTGATCAGCCAGGGCCGGTTGTAACCGGGAAAGGTGTAACCGTCGGCGAAGCTGCGGTACTGCGTCAGCGACCGGAAGCTGCCGCCGGCCATGTCGGCGGTCGGATCGGCGCCGCCGGACAGGTAGTAGCCACCGAGCACCGGCTGGCTCAGGCTGTAGTCGGCGGTGGCCGTCGCGGTGTTTCCGGCGGCGTCGCGGACCTGGGCCGTGACCCGGGGCATCACGCCACCGACCGATACACGGCCACCGAGCCGCTGTCGGAGACCCGGGTCCAGGTACGCCCGGAGTTGTCGCTGACGGTCACGGTGAGCGGGTCGATGACCGCGGTGACCTTGACCGGCGCGCTGCTGTTGCCCTGCGCGTCGGTGACCACGATGGTGACGGTCAGCGGTTTGGTGTCGGCGTCTGAGTAGGTGACGGTCAGCAGCATCTGGTCACCCGGAGCGAAGACGGATGCGTTCAAGGCTGCGGTCGCGGTGGGAGCGGCCATGTCGGGCCCTTTCTGGCTCGGTCGCCAGGGCTCGGCGCGCGGTTGAGCGACGCCGGACCCGGCGGGGTCCACAGTGCGAAAGGCCGGCGGGGCACGGGGACGGCAGGCACGGCCAGTGGGCGGCATCGCCTGACTGTCGGCGGTGCTGACGTCTCTTTCCCCGTGGGCGGAAGCACCGCTGCGGGCGCCCGCAGGGGTGTCGGTGGCAGCCACGGCCGGTCGTGCGCGTGATCGGCACGGCTTCTGTGCCGTGACCGCCGCCGCGTCGAGACCGGGCTGGGTGAGGGCGGCACCGGTGCGGACGATGTTGTCCCCGCCGGTCCGGAGGATTGGGATGTGGCCCGCCACCCGTCTACCTCCACCTGCCCCAACAGTGCTCTACCAGGGGCTTTACCGTCCAGTCCGGATCGCGACACCGCCGCTGGTGTGGCGCGGCGCGGTGGTTACTCGCAGCCGGTGCCCCGCACAGCCCTGGCCCGCGCGGTGAGCCGGATCGATACGAGAGGCCCTGTCACTAGAGACCCGTCGGCGCTGACGTTCAGTCGAGATGGTCGGCGGGGACAGTCTGGAGCAGCCAGGCCAGCGGCATCCGTGCCCGCGCCTCGTAGGTGCCGTCCCCGCTCAGCCGGTGCAGGGTGACCGTCTGGGCGCCGTCCCGGTCGACCACCCAGTATTGCGGTATCCCCGCCGACGCGTACTCGCGGACCTTGGTCACCGCGTCCATCGCCTCTGAGCCTGGCGAGACGATCTCCACGACGAGTACGACGTCGGTGACCGCTGCCCAGACGCTGCGAGTCGGCGGCTTACGCCACACACTGAGGTCTGGAATGCGGCCACCGTCACCGTCCGGTCCGGAGATGCGCACACCGGCTGCCTGGAGCACCTGCTCGGCGGGCCATCCGGCCATGATCAACCAGGCGAAGAGGCGACTGGCGATCATGGCGTGTTCCGAATCGGGCGGCGGCATGACCGACAGGACCCCCTCGGGGCTGGTCTCGTAGCGGTGACCGTTCGGATCGGCAGCGTTCATCGCCGCCACGTCGTCGAGCGTCACAACGGCGGGCATGTGCATGCCAACAGCCTCAGCGCTCATGAGCTCCATCCTAGGCGACCAGCGCCGCCGACTCGGGCAGCGCGGAATCAGCGACGTCGCTGTGCCGCGTCGAGCAGAGCGGGCGGGGTGTCGAACTTCTCGTGTGCGGCAAGGTCGATGCCGGGCGCGACGATCGCGTCGATCGCGTCGAGCACATCGGCGGTGAGGACGGTGTCCGCGGCGGCGAGCTGCGAGTGCAGGTGATCCATGGTGCGGGGGCCGATGATCGCGCTGGTCACGGCGGGGTGCGCGGTGACGAACCCGAGCGCGAGCTGGATCATGGTGAGGCCGGCCTCGTCGGCGACGGTGGCCAGCTGCTCGACAGCATCGAGCCTGGCCCGGTTTGCTGGGATGTTGATGTCGAAGCGCTCGGGCAGGATCGCTGAGCGGCTGGTGGTGATGTCCCGGCCCGCACGGACCGCGCCCGACAGCCAGCCCGAGGCCAGCGGGCTCCACGCGAGCACGCCGAGCCCGTACTGCTCGGTCACGGGCAGGACGTGGGCCTCGACCCCGCGCTGCAGGATCGAATAGCTGGGTTGCTCCGTGACGTAGCGGCTCAGGTGATTTTCCCGCGCGGCCCATTCGGCCTGCACCAGGCGGTACGCGGGGAAGGTCGAGGAGCCGAAGTAGCGGATCTTTCCCGCCCGCTGCAGATCGGTCAGAGCCGACAGCGTCTCCTCGTCGCTGGTGGTCGGGTCCCACCGGTGGATCTGGTAGAGGTCGACGTGGTCGACGCCGAGGCGGCGCAGGCTGTTGTCCAATTCGGTGACCAGCCAACGGCGCGAGCTGCCCCGATGATTGCGCTCGTCACCCATGGGCATGCCCGCCTTCGTGGCCAGCACGATGTCGTCGCGACGGCCGGCGATGGCCTTGCCCACCAACTCTTCCGACTCGCCCTGGCCGTACATGTCGGCGGTGTCGATCAGGTTGATCCCGCCCTCCAGCGCGGCGTCGACGATCGCTGTCGCCTCTTCCTGGGTGGTTCGTCCCAGTTGGCCGAAGTTCATCGCGCCCAGTACGAGGGTGCTGACCTGCACACCGGTGCGGCCCAAGGTGCGGTACTGCATGACTGTTCCTCCATGAGACGGGAGCGTGGCTTGGCTCTGGCCCACCTGCTCTGGCATGCTGGGCAAGTGGAACCGTGTTCCGCTATGAACCATACGGAACGTTGTTCCGTTTGCCAAGTGGAGTGGTGGAGGTAACGGCGCAGTGGCCGACATCGACAGCGGATCAGGGCAACCGGCCCCGCGGAAGCGAGCTGACGCCCGGCGCAACGAGGCGACACTGCTGAACGCCGCCGCCGCGGCATTCGTCACCTCCGGCGTCGACGCGCCCGTGCGCGACATCGCGGCCAGGGCCGGCGTCGGTGTCGGCACGATCTACCGCCACTTCCCGACGCGCGCCGACCTCATCGTCGCCGTCTATCGACACCAGGTCGAGGCGTGTGCGGAGGCCGGGCCGACGCTGCTGGCCACCAGCAGCACACCGCACGCCGCCCTGGCCCAATGGATCAACCTCTTCGTCGACTTCCTGGTCACGAAGCACGGCCTCGCCGAGGCGCTACAGTCCGACAACGCCGCCTTCGCGACCCTGCACGCCTACTTCCTGGACCGCCTGGTGCCCGTGTGCGCCCAACTGCTCGACGCCGCTGCCACGGCGGGCGAGATCCGCCCCGACGTGAATGCCCTGGAGTTGCTGCGTGGCGTCGGCAACCTCTGCATCGGCGCTGGCGACCCCCGCTATGACGCGCGCCGCATGGTCGGGTTCCTCATCGCGGGGCTGCGCCAACGGTAGAACCGCCTGGCAGCGATAGCTTGGTGATCATGGCGGACTGGGAGATTCGACCGGCCTCGGCGGTGGACGTCGAGGCGGTGGCCGAGTTGCGGGCTGTGGTGCTGCGGGCGGATCTGGAGCGGCTCGGGCGGTACGACGAGCAGCGGGTGCGGCAGCGCCTGCGGGACGGTTTCGCACCGGCGTACACCTGGGTTGTCGAGGTGGGCGGCGCGTTCGTCGGCTGCGTGGCGCTGCGGCCCGCCGGCGACGCCCACTGGCTGGAGCACTTCTATCTGGCCCCGCACCTGCAGGGCAGCGGCATCGGTACGGCAGTGCTGCGCGGCCTGTTGGCCCAGTGCGACCGTGACGGCACCCGAGTCCGGCTGAACGTGTTGCAGGGCAGCCCGGCACGACGGCTGTACGAACGGCACGGATTCACGCTGGAGACCGAGGACCCGGTGGACGTGTTCATGGTGCGCGAGCCGGCCCCGCTGGAGCCCCGTGAGACAGGCGTAACGTCAATGTAACGTTGACACATGACGTCGGAGCTGGCTCAGTTGGCGGACGTTCGCGCTACCCGTGCCCGCCTGGACGAGCAGGAGTTGGCGCTCATCGACCGGGCGCGCCACGACGGCGCGACGTGGGCGCAGATAGCGACAGCATTGGGCCTGGGCAGCCGGCAGGCCGCGGAGCAGCGCCGGCAGCGCCTGGTGGCGGCGCGGTGGTCGCGGCGGCAGCACCTGGACCTCCGCTTCGCACCGCGAATCGCTTCGCTGCGGACCGCCGTGGCCGACCTCAGCCGTTGGATCGCCGCAGACCAGCGGTGGGACACGCGTTTTCGTCGAGCGGCGCTCGTGCGGAGCACGGTGGACGCGGCCCTGGATGCCGCCCCGGGCTCGCTGTACGCGTTGGCCCTGCATCTCGCCACCGACCTCGCCGAAGCGGGCGAGCGGCTGCCGGCACCCGTCCGGGCTGCCGAGGCCAAGATTGACGCCGCCCTGTCAACGAATCATTGACGAACACCGACGCTATTGCCTGCCTCAGGCTCAAGCTTGAGGATCTGAGTCATGCGTCGCAACGCGGGACTGTTCGTGGTGATCTCGCTGCTGTCCGGCTTCGGCAGCAGCGCCATGTCCCTGGTGGCCGGCATCTGGATCCTGGACCTCACCGGCTCCACCGGTCTCGCGGCCCTCGCCGGGCTCTGCGTGTACGCCCCGGTCCTCGCCGGCCCGTGGCTGGGTGGCCTGCTCGACCGGGCGCCCCGGCGCCCCCTGGTCACCGCCGTCAACCTCATGTTGGCCGCCGCTCTGCTGGCACTCCTCGCGGTGCGGGGGCCAGGGCAGACATGGCTCATCTTCGTCGTCTCGTGCGCCTACGGCGTCAGCTATGTGCTGATCGACGCCGGCGAGACGGCGCTGCTGCCGTCCGCGCTGTCGCCGACGGAACTCGGCGACGTCAACGGGTGGCGCTCAAGCGCGCAGGAGGGCATGAAGCTCGTCGCTCCACTGGCCGGGGCGGGCCTCTACGCATGGCGCGGCGGTCATGCGGTCGTCGTACTCAGCGCGGCCATGCCGGTCCTGGTCGCCATTCTGTACGCGGCGGTACGTCTGCACCGGACGCCACCCGACCAGCCAACGCAGCGGCGCGGCGGCCTGCGTACCGGATTGTCCGTCCTGTTCGGACAGCGTGCGACGGGCGTGCCGGTCGTGCTCGCGGCCGTGTCGATTGCCATGTCCGGCTTCACGACTGCGGCGATCTACGCGATCGTCATCTCGGAGCTGCGCCTACCGACGACGTTTCTCGGTGTGCTGGCCAGCGCGCAGGGCGCCGGTTCCATCATCGGTGGCCTGATCGTCGGCCGGTTCATCGCCCGACGAGGTCCCGTTGCCGTCGGCATCGCCGGGACGGTGCTGTTCGCGGTCGGTTGCCTGGCACGTTGCGTGCCGTGGGTGCCGGCCACGGTGATCGGCGCGGTGGTCGCGGGCGTCGGCCTGCCCTGGACCCTGGTCGCGGCGGTGACCGCTGTGCAGACGCACACGCCGTCAGCGCTGCTGGGTCGGGTCTCCGCGACGGCCAACACCGCGATGTTCGGGCCACTCGTCGCAGCGATCCCACTCGGCTCCGCAGCCGTCCACCTCGGCGCCCGCCCGCCGCTCCTCGCCGCGGTCGCGATCTGTCTGACGGCCGTGGCCGCCACGCTCTACCGCCCGCGTCGCGTACCGGGCAGGGGGAGACCCGACCTGCCGACCCCCGCGGACGACAAAAACACCGGTGTTGACGTGATCAGTTGATGAAAAGTAGGTGCGTGCGACACGCGTGGATACTGTCGAACCATGTCGCTCCGTCCGAACGAGGTCGAGCTGTTCCAGCACGCCAGGGCTCGTCTGGAGGCGATCGCCTATCGCCTGCTGGGCTCGGCGAGCGACGCCGAGGACGCCGTCCAGGACACGTTCCTGCGCTGGCAGGCCGCCGACCGGGAGCGGGTCGAGACGCCCGAGGCGTGGCTGACGAAGGTGCTCACCAACCTGTGCCTCAACCAGCTGACCTCGGCGCGGGCCAGGCGCGAGAGCTACGTGGGCACGTGGCTGCCCGAGCCGATCCTCGCCGGAGACCGGATGCTCGGCCCGGTCGACACCGTCGAGCAGCGCGAATCGGTCTCGATAGCGGTGCTCACCCTCATGGAGCGGCTGTCGGCCAAGGAGCGGGTGGTGTACGTGCTGCGGGAGGCCTTCGGCTACTCGCACGGCGAGATCGCCGAGATCCTCGGCGTCACCGAGTCGAGCTGCCAGCAGACCTACCGGCGTGCCAAGCAGCATGTCGCCACCGACCGGGCCCGCGCGGAGGTCGACGGGGCCGCAGCGCGGAAGATCGTCGCGGAGTTCCTCACGGCGGCCAACAACGGCGAGATCCAGCGGCTGGTCGAGCTGCTGACCGACGACGTGACGAGCACCGGTGACGGCGGGGGCAAGATCCCGGCTCGGACCACGCCGGTCGTCGGCGCGCTGGCGGTGGCGAGGTTCCTGCGAGGCCTGTTCAAGCCCACCGACGCCAAGAGGAACGTGGCGGGCGGCAGCCCCGCCTTCTACGCCGAAGTCGTCAACGGCGGCCCTGCGGTGGTGGTCGTGATCGACGGCCAGGTCTTCGGCGTCATATCCCTGGAGGTGACATCGGAGGGTATCGCGGCCATCCAGAGCCAGGTAAACCCCGACAAGCTCGTACGCGCCACACGCCAGTGGGCCGCGTCCGAACATGGGGAGCCCCTCCTCCCCGTCTGGTGACCCAGGTCATAGCCGCCTCCTGTCAGGAATCGCGTCGCTGTCCGGTTCAGGAAGCGACCACCACCGAGACAGGAGTGACACCATGAAGCACCGCATCGTCGTCCTCGGGGCCGGATACGCCGGAGCCATCGCCGCCGGGCGCCTCGCCAAGCGGCTGCACCCCGGCGACACTGAGATCACCGTCGTCAACGCCGACGCAGATTTCGTCGAGCGGGTCCGCATGCACCAGGTCGCCACCGGGCAGGACCTCAAGCGCCGCCCGCTGAGCGACGTCTACGCGGGCACCGGCGTGACGGTGCGACTTGCGCGGGTCACCGCCGTCGACGCCGACCGCAGGACCGTGGCACTCCTCGACGAACACGGCACCGACCAGATCGCGTACGACACGCTCGTCTACGCCCTCGGCAGTGCGTCCGCGGACCACGGCGTCCCCGGCGTCGGTGAGCACGCGTACGACATCGCCGGCCGGCCCTCGGCGCTGCGGTTGCGCGACCGCCTCGCCCAGCTCGCGGCCGGCGCGACCGTGCTCGTCGTCGGCGGCGGCCTCACCGGCCTCGAAGCGGTCACCGAGATCGCGGAGGCCCGGCCGGACCTCGACGTCGCGCTCGCCGCACGCGGTGGCCTCGGTGACTGGCTCAACGAGAAGGCGCAGCAGCACCTACGCGGCGTCTGCGACCGGCTCGGCATCACCGTCCACGAGCACACCGACATCGCACGGGTCGACGCGACCGGAGCGGTCACCGCCGACGCCCGGGTGATCCCGGCTCAGGTCACCGTATGGACGACCGGCTTCGCCGTCCACCCCATCGCCGCCGCCACGACCCTGGCCGTCGCGGCGACCGGGCAGATCATCGTCGACGCCACCATGCGCTCGGTCTCACACCCCGACGTGTACGTGGTGGGCGACGCCGGACTCGCCGAAGGGCCCGGCGGCAAGCCACTGCGGATGTCCTGCGCCTCTGGGGTCCCGATGGCCTGGCAGGCCGCCGATGCCATCGCCGCGCGCCTGACCGGTCTGAAGATCCCCAAGACTTCGCCGCGCTACTACAACCAGTGCATCAGCCTCGGCCGCCGCGACGGCATCATCCAGTACCTGACCGCCGACGACCGGGCCAAGCCGTCCCTGCTCACGGGGAAGCTGGCGGCCCGCTACAAGGAGGCCGTCTGCAAGGGCGCGGCCTGGGGCATCTCCCACCCGGTGCTGTACCCGGTCCGCCGCCACCGCATCACCGCGACCCGAACAGAGATCGCCACCGCTATTTCGTGACGAGGTATGCGTCCAGGTACGCGGTATGGGCCAAGCCCGACTGATACGCGCGGGTGGTACCGGCCAGGGCGCCGCAGCTCAGCCATATCGGCATTGACACTCGCTGGTCGGCCGCCTCGCATCCCCAATACTGCTCGGCGTGGCCGAGCCGTCCTCGGACGACTCGGCCCGCTTTCGCTGCGTCAGGGTGTCACCCGGGTAGCTGGGCTGTCGCCAGGCAGTCCCCCTCCGTCGGTGTCGGTTTCGACCGGCGGCAACGGTGTGGTTCCGAGGACGCCGCCATCCGTGGAGTACGCGGTGAGGGTGGCCGGCTGGCCCGTCGGCACCTGGGTGGTGCCGGCGTTCGACGCGTCGAGGGTGACCGTCGCCGGGGGTGCGCCTCCGACCGTCACCGTGACACGGGCCGCGTCCGGCGGGGCGATCACCCGCACCTGACCCGTGGGCGGCCGGGTGCCGTCGTCGGCCCGGATCCGCCAGCCGATCGGTCGCTGGTCGGCGCCCTCGGCCGGCAGCAGCAGCCGCAGATCAGTCCACCATCCGGTCCGTTCGTCGCCGTGCATGGCGTAGGCGATCACTCCGCCGCCGGTCGGCTGCACGGTGAGCAGCGCGGCGGCCTGGCCGTGCTCGCTGCCCGACCACCGCACCCGTACCGTCGTACCGGCTGCCGGAAGATGGCTGTTCAGGAGTGCCGTTTGGACGAAGGTGCGGAGGTTGGCGTCGTCGAGCGGCGTACCTCGGGCCGGTCGGCGGGCGGCGGTGAGCAGGGCATCCATCTCCGGCCCGGCCGGGTCGACCGCGGCGTACGGGCCGCCGCCCAGACCGCCCTGGAAAAACACCTGGTCGCCGCGGCTGACCCGGACAACGGGTTCGCTCGAAAGGGGTTCGGAAGGCAGGACGGCGAACCCGACTCCTCCTCCGTCCGCCCTGGCGATGTTCTGGTATTCCAGGGTCCCCCTCGACGTGTACCGAGGGTCGCCACTGATCGTCACGGTGGATTCGGCCGGACCGACGACGACCGCAAATCCGGACCGGTCAGGGTAGGCCTGCATCAGCGTCATCACCGGGTCGTCGTCACCCTCGCTGTGGCCGCCGTACCGCATCTGCTGGGCAGCGGCCCCGACCGGACCCACGTACCAGACCAGTGCCTCCCTGGTCAGCAGGCCGAACCGCAACGGCACCGCGACCAGCGCCACCCGGTGGCCCGGCTGGTCACTGCCGTAGATCAGACGGATCCGGTCACGATCGCCGACCTTCCAGCCGCCCAACGGGGCATCGATTCTCACCGGCGGATCGGTGCTGATCCGCGCCCGGAGCGTGTCCAGCCAGGCCTGATCCCCGGCCAGCGCGCCCCGCGGTGACGCGTCGAGCAGCGCTGTCGGGGTGGCGGCGACCGCGATGCCAGGTGCCCATCCGGGCAGGGGAACCACGTTGGTCTGGACTCCGACGAGCGCGACCCCGACCGCGGCGGCCAGCGCCGTTCGGATTCGCCGCGTCCGCTGATGCCGTCGCTCGCGGCGGGCGAAGCCGGGCCATGGGTCCTCGGGTACGTCGACGCCGTGCGCGGCCTGCCGCAGCGCGGGACTGAGCGTCGAATTCGCGAAGCTCTCGGTCATGCCAGTTCCTCCTCGAGCCGTACCGGGGACTGAGCGGCGGGTGGGACGAACTCGCTCCGCAGCCGGGCCAACCCGCGCGACGCCTGGCTCTTCACCGAGCCGACGGAGCAGCCGAGAACCTTGGCAGTGTCCGCCTCGCTGAGATCCTCGAAGTAGCGCAGCACCAGCACCGCCTGGGTCCTGGGCGGTAACCGCCGCAACGCGGCGAGGAGCAGTTGTCGCTCCTCCACCTGCGCGTACGCGTCCCGCGTCGGCTGGCTGTCGGAGGTCAGCAGCGGCACCTCCAACGGCCGCCGCCGACGCCGCCAGGAGATCGCCGTGTTGACCATCGCCCGGCGTACGTAGACCTCCGGCGCGTCCCTGCGCAGCACCCGCCCCCAGCGCCGATGGGTCTTCTCCAACGCCGACTGCGCCAGGTCCTCGGCTGACCCCCGGTCACCGGTCAACAGGTAGGCCGTTCGGAGCAGTGATCCCCACTGCCGTTGGACGAACAGCCGGAACTGTTCGTCGTCCTCGTGCCGACTCACGCCACCTCCAGGTCGCGTCCACCTCGCGTCTACGTGCGGACGCAGAGTGAGACGCGACCGGGGGCGTCCGGGGTTGAGTCGAGGGCCGCACGCCGGACAGATCTGGGGTTGCGGGTGGCTACCCGGGCGGGGCGAATATCTGGGCACCGATCATGGTGAACGTTGACACCGCCATGATGATTGACCCGAGCGCGGTGTTGACCGTCAAGGCAAGCACCAGCCCTACCAGCGCGATGCAGGCACCGACGACGAATATGGCTCGCTGCCTCCGAGTCATCCGGAACCACGTCCGTGCGCTCAACTCCTCAGCCGCGACAGCTTTCCACCGAGGACCTTGCCTCTGATCACCCACGGCCCGGCCGGATGACGGCGGACGCGGCAAAGGCCCGCCGCCACCGACGTCGCTAGCCGGTGTACTTGCCGTTGCGGGTGTCCCCCGCCGCGCCGTCGTAGACCACCTTGCGGTAGCGGTGCACCGAGCCCTTCTTGACCGCCTGCCAGTGGAAGGACGCCACCTCGTAGTCGTGGTGCTTGTAGTAGTCACCGAACGACTTGTAGTAGATCCGGTGCCGCGCGTACCCGCCGCAGTTGGCGAGGTAGCTGTAGGAGTACATCTTCATCCCGCCGTAGCTGGACGAGTAGTAGGTCTTCGCCGGGTGCCACACCGAACCCGGATTCGGATATCCGGGTAGCTCGGCCCAGTTGTACGAGTTCCAGTACAGGTCCCAGCACGTCATCACCGCTGCGGTGGACATTCCACCCGCCGTCGGCACGGCGAGATCGTCGGCGACGACCAGGGACGTGGCGATGGTCCGGTAGGCCAGTTCCGGCGGGGTCGGCGTGCCGGCCGGCGGTTCCGACAGCAGCGCCCGCGGGACGGGCACGGACCTGGGCGTGAGGGTCAGATAGGTCGCCAGCATGCTCTGCTTCTCGTCGTACGCCAGGGGCGCGTTGCGGCCCATCTCTCCGTCCTGACGGAGGCCCCAGTCGCCGGATTCCTCATCGCGGGAGAACACCACCCGCACACCGTTCTGGTAGCCCAACCGCGCCAACTCGATCTCGCGGTCGACGGGCTCGTCGTCGTACACCCCTGAACTCGACCCACCGGCGGCGCTGACCGGCGCGGCATTCCACGCGGTCAGCGGCGGCAGGACGACCAGCACTGCGAGCAGTGCGCGTCCCGACAGCACTCGTGCCATCACAACTCCTCATCCGATCGATCACGAAACGCGGACCCGGACGGTTCGCGCCTCTGCGTGCCTTCTCCGGGACATCCTTCGAGGCGAGGTTCAGAGCGTCGTCAAGGTGGCGTCAAATACGCCGGGATTCGGTGTCGTAACGGCGACGCTCGCGTACGCGCGGCCGCCAGCGCAGCGCCCAATGAAACATGGACCAGCTTCGACTGGAAGGCACCGGATGAACGCCACGGCGGATCGGGATTGGAGCCGGCGGTGCACCGTCGTGGTCGCCGCCGCCGGGTACGGCAAGACGTTCGCCGTGCGAGGCTGGTTGGGCGACCGCTCGGTGCGTTGGTGCGACGGGCCGGACGTCGCGGCGCTGGCGACGGCCGGGCCGGAATGGCTTGCCACCCTCGGCGCCCGGTCCGCGACGGACCTGCCCGCCGACGAACCGAGCTGGCTCATCCTCGACGACGTTCCGCGGCTCTCCCGCCGCCGGCTACAAACATTGCTGGACACGCTGGAACGCCTTCCCCCGCAGCTCAGGGTCGTCCTGGTGACCCGCCACCCGCCAACGCTCTCCCGGCGGCAGTCGGGGCTGCTCGCCGTGCACGGTCCGACGGATCTCACGCTCTCGCCCGACCAGGTGGCGTCCGTACTCGCCGCGGACCACGGCCTGACCGACCCGGCACTGGCGACCCGGATCCACACCGCGACCGGTGGCTGGCCGGCGCTGGTAAGCCTGGCCGCGCGGACGGCGGCTGCCACCGGCACGGACTGGGACAACCCGGCCGAGCCGGGGACACCACTGGAGTCCTTTCTGGTGCGGGAGGTGTTCGCGGAGCTGCCGCCCGAAGTCCACCGGCTGCTGCGGGACGCGGCGCACCTCGACCCGTTACACCCCGATCTGTGCCGTGTCCTCGGGCACCGACACGGGGGGCACCGGCTGGACCAACTGGTCCGCACCGGCATTCTCGTCCCGGTGACCACGGGCGGGCACGGCTACCGGATGGTGCCGGTCGTCGCCAGCGTCGCCCGCCGGCGTTTCCCGTTGGTCCCGGCGGCGGCACAACGCCTGCACACCAGAGCGGCGGCGTGGTACGTCGAGCACGGGCTCCTCGGCCCGGCCCTTCGGTCGTACGGGAAATCCGGCGTCACCGAGGCGGCGGCGCGGATCCTCCTCGACCACGGCGCGGAGCTGCTCGCCTCGGGCGGGGCCGAGGCCGTCGTCGACGCCTTCCAGTCCCTGCCCGACCATGCCCGAACCGACGGCCTGCGGCTGCTGTACGGGGAGGCGCTACAGATGCGCGGCGACTTCGACACCGCACTCGCCGTGTACGCCGCGCTGGCCGACCGTCAGGAGTCCCTCGCGGCGGGGCTCGCCTGGCGGTACGGCCTCGTGCACTATCTGCGCGGCGAGCCGCAGTCCGCTCTGGAGGTCCTCCAGCGCGGTGTGCTCGACGCCTACCCGTCCATCGACAACGCCCGACTGCTCGCCTGGACCGCGTCGGCACAGTGGACGACCGGGGACGCCGAGGCGTGCCGGGACAACGCCGAACGGGCTTTCGCCGCAGCGACAGCGGTCGGGGGTGACGCCGCACTCGCCGCCGCGCACACCGCGCTCGCCCTCGACGCCAAGCTGCGCGGTGATCGACCGGCGGCCGACGAGCATCACGAGAAGGCCCTGCGGGCCGCCGAGGCGGCGCGCGACACCGTCCAGGTGACCCGCATCCGCGCCAACCGCGCGTCCGCCCTGGTGGGCGAGGGCCGATACCTCGAAGCGCTGGCCGAGGTGCGACCCGCCGTGGAGTTGGCCCAGGCCAACGGACATGCCGCGATGCTCGCGTTGGCGCTCTGCAACGAGGGCTCGGCCTATTTCCGCCTCGGTCAGCTCGCCGAGGCCACCGCGTGTTACGAACGCGCCGTACCGCTCCTGCAGCGCATGGGGTCCCGCAAGGTGGCGTACCCCTTGGTGGGTATCGGCGATATCCACGCGCTGCGGGGCCGCACCAATCTGGCTCGCGCAGCGTACGAGGAGGCGCTGCGCGCCAGCGAACCCGTCAACGATCTTCAGATCCAGGTGCCCGCGCTCGCCGGACTGGCCCGCGTTCTGGCCGCCGAGGACGGCGCCACGGCGTTCGCCCTGGCACAACGCGCCGTCGAACTGGAACGCGGCCCGGACTCGGCGACCGCCCGGCTCGCGCTCGGCTGGGTGGCACTGCAGATCGGCGACCACAGGCGGGCCGCCGAGGTGGCGCGGACGGCGTCCGCCGCCGCCCGGCTGCATCGTGACCGTGCGGCGCTCGCCGAGGCGTTGGAGCTTCGCGGGGCTGCCGCCACCGACTTCGACGACACCCGCGACGCCTGGCGGGAGGCAGCGGCGACGCTGCGCGACATCAGGTCGGCCGTGGCCGCGGACCGACTCGTTGTGCTGCTCAGCCGGCTGCCCGGCGCGGATCCGCAGGAGCGCGTCAACGCCCAACTGGCCGCGGAGCGGCTGACGGGTGCCGGCGTGCCACCGCCGACGCTCAGCCGGCAGGGCCCGCGCTGCGTCGCACAGGTCACCGTCCGCACCCTCGGACGCTTCGAGGTGTTCGTAGAAGGCTCGCAGGTGCTGGCCACGGCATGGCAGTCACGTAAGGCACGGGATCTGCTCCGGATCCTCGCCGCCCGGCGTGGTCGCGCGGTCCCCCGGGAACAACTCGGCGAGATGCTCTGGCCCGCCCAGGACCCGGACCGGGTCGGTCACCGGTTGTCCGTGGCCCTGTCCACCCTCCGCGGAGTGCTCGATCCGGAGCGCCGTACGTCGACCGACCACTTCATCATCGCCGCGCACCCCAGTCTGGCGCTCGACGTCGGTCACCTTGAGCTCGATGTCGAGGAGTTCCTCACCGAAGCGGCACACGGCTTCCGGCTGGCCGAGCACGGTGAGACCGATGACGCGCGCGCCACGCTCCTCCTCGCCGAACAGCGCTACCGGGGAGATTTCCTGGAGGACGAGCCGTACGACGACTGGTCCCGACCGACACGCGAGGAGGCCCGTCGGGTCTACCTGCGCGTGATACGCACGCTGGCCTCGCTGGCACACGGTGCCCGCGAGATCGACGAGACCATCCGCCACCTCGGCCGCGCTCTCGAACTGGAGCCCTACGACGAGGGCGTGCACGGCGAGTTCATCGGAACGCTGACGGCTGCGGGGCGGCACGGCGAGGCCGCACAGGCGTATCGGCGCTACGTGGACGCCATGTGCTCCATCGGTGTACCGGCTCAGGCGCGAGGCGAACTGTGCGGCGCACAGCCGTGATGGTGGACCGAACCCATCCGACTCCGACTTTCGGGCGGCGAGCCAGGTTGCCCACACCCGCGCCGACTACCCCCGAGGCCCGTAGGTCAGGCGGCGCAGGGCGATCTCGGCGGGACCGGCCTGCTTGCGCCTGTCGAGCAGGCGGGCAATCAGAACGGAGACAAGCCAGACGGCCACCGCGATGATCAAGCCGGTCACGGTGGGGCTGCTGAAACGGTCACCGAGGGCGAGCGTGAAGGGTGCCAGGAGGATCAGCCAGGCCATCGACTGGAACAGGTACCCCGACAGGGAGCGCTGGCCCAGGGCCGAGAGCCCACCAATGACGGGGCCGGGCCGGGTGACCCGCAGGGCGATCAGGCCGAAGATGGCCACGTAGCCCGGTCCGGCGAACATGCCGCTGCCGCCGTGGAGCAGAAGCATCAGACCGGTGGTCGAGTCGTCGACGTGCAGCCATCCGGCGCTGACCAGGGCAGCCGGGAGACCTCCGACGATGGCGACGCCGAGTCCACAGACGGCCGTCCACGTGAGCAGGGTCTTGTGGCGAGCCGGCTCTTCGAGGATGCGGCGGCGGGCGGCCCACATACCCAGCCAGGCGATGATGATGAAGGGCACGACAGTCACGGTGTGCATCGGCCATTCACTGAGACGATCCAGCATGGACGCGAAATAGTCGGGCGCGGCAAGGGAGTCGACGTGGCCCGACGGCAGCGGGGCCGACCCGTCCGAACCTCCGAGGAGGCGGCTCACCAGGATGGCGCCGACGACCAGGATCTCGACGGCCGACAGCGCCCAGAGCACCAGCGCGATCCGGTGGAACTTGTCGCCGCGGCGCAGCAGCACCAGGGTCATCACGATCCCGACGATCCCGTACGCGCCGAGGAAGTCGCCGTAGTACAGCAGGGTGGCGTGCGCGAATCCGAAGACGACGAGCCAGACGTTGCGGCGCAACAGCACCGAGCGGACCTGCTTCGGCGTAGCGCCGGAGGCATCCTGACGGCGAGCGAGCTGGACGATTCCGTAGCCGAACATCACGGCGAACACCGGATAGCCCCGGGCGTGGACGAGTTCGAAGAGCAGGAAGTTCAGGCCCCGGTCAGCGCCTTCCGGCGTGGTGTCCAGGCCGGGCTCGCCAGCGAAGACGACCCCGGCGACGTTGGCCAACGCGATGATCAGCAGCATCGATCCTCGGGCCAGATCCGGCGCGAGGGCGCGTTCGGCGTGCCGCACCGGCCCTCCCGATGTCCGCGGTGCGGTGTCAATGCTCACGTCCGTCCCCTCCTCAAGAACCAAGCTTTAGTTTCTTCGACAAAGTATCACAAGCAAACTAATGCGATCTGGCATGATGGGGACCCCCTTTCCGGACGAACGAGGGAGCCATGACCAGCGAGGACTTCGTTCCGGCGCCGCTGCGCCGACTGTGGAGGATGTCGGAGCCCTCGCGTCTCGGGCGGCCCGCGGCCCTCGACGTCAACCTGGTCATCGCCGCGGCGGTAGAGATCGCCGACCGCGACGGACTCGGCGGCGTGACACTCCCCAACGTCGCCAAGAGCCTCGGCGTCACGGGAATGTCGCTCTACCGGCACATCGGATCCAAGGACGAGCTGCTCACGCTCATGGCCGACGCCGCGTTGGGCGCGCCGCCGGACTTGAGCACCGACGACTGGCGCGAAGGGCTGCGTAGCTGGGGCTTCGCCCAGCGCGCGGCGCTTCAGCGCCGGCCGTGGCTGACGCGCGTGCCCACCGCCGCGCCGCCCTCCGGGCCGACCCAGATCGCGTGGATGGAGGCCGCGCTGACGATCATGTCCCGCACCCGCCTCGACTGGGCACACAAGGTCGGTGTCCTATCGCTGATCAGCGGCTATGTGGTCCAGTCGGTGCGGCAACACAGCGAGCTCACCGAGGGCAGGGCCGAGGGCCAGGGGCAGGCCGACGCCGAACGCGACTACGGCCGCGCCCTGGCGCGACTCGTCCAGCCCGAGCGCTTCCCCGAGACCGCGCGGCTGTTCTCCTCGGCGCTGTTCGAGGCGCCGCCGTCGGACACACCCGACGCGACGATCGCCGATGCGGACTTCGCACTCGGGCTGGAACTGATCCTCGACGGCGTCGCCGTCCGGATCCAACACTCCGACTCCTGACGCACGTTCCGACTCCTGTTGGCCCAACAAATCCACCCAGCAGGCGTTCACGCCAAGCGGGCACGGCAGGACCACCTGACGGCGTGTGGCTGATCCACAGAAGTGGCGGCGATCACATCATCGCGGGACCCGATCACGCGAAAGCCGTCGTCTTACCCCATGTGAGACGAAGCCTGGATGCGGCCGACGAGCAGGAGCTCGTGCGTCGCGTGGCCCACGGCGACCGGCGGGCCTTCGACGAGCTCTACCGGCGTACGGCGCCGTGGCTGGAGGTGCGGCTGCGCCGCCGGTGCGCGGACCCGGACGTGGTCGCCGACGTGCTCCAGGAGACCTACCTGGCGGTCTGGCGGGCGGCCGGCAGCTTCGCCGGCGACCACGTCAAGGGCAGCGCCGTCGGCTGGCTGTGGACCATCGCCGCGCATCGCCTGGTCGACGCGTTCCGGCGTCGCGCCCGGCAGGCCCAGATGCCGCAGGTACACCCGACCGACACCGTGGCGCCCGCCGCCGAGGACGAGGTGCTGGCCGGCCGGGTCGGGCAGGAGCTCGAACAGGCCCTCGCCGTCCTGCCGCCCCAGGTCCGGGCGGTGTTGCGCGCCACCGTCCTCGACGGCTTCTCCATCCGCGAGACGTCCGTGCTGCTGGGCGTGCCCGAGAACACCGTCAAGTCCCGGGTCCGCCGCGCCCGGGTCGCCCTGCGGGAGGCACTGTCATGACCACCCATCCCACCCCGAACGAGATCGACTGCTACGCCGACGGCACCCCCGGCCTGGACGAGGCGACCGTCTGGTCGATCGAGGTGCATCTGGAGAGCTGCGCCGACTGCCGCGCACGCCTGGCCGGCAGCACCACGGCCGTATCGCGCGCCCTGATCGCCGACGTCGCGTTCGCCGTCGACCGCGAGATCGCCGCCGGCCCCGCCCCAAGATCCAAGGCCTTCTTCCGTACGACGGTGCGGCAGCGCTGGTTCGTGGCGGCGCTGCTCCCCTGGGTCGCCATGACCGCCGCCGTGCTCGGCACCGCGGCCCTGCTCACCCACTTCCTGCCCGAGCTGCCGTCGATCGTGTTGCTGCTCGCGCCCCTGGCACCACTGCCCGGGGTCGCGGCCGCCTGGAGCAGACGCACCAACCCGGCCTGGGAGCTGATCGCCGGCACCCCCTCGGCCGGTCTGACGATGCTGCTGCGGCGCACCGCCGTGGTGCTGGTCCTCGTCATCCCGGTGCTCGCCGTGTTCGCCTCCCTCGGTGCGAGCCGGGCGAACCCCGCGCTGATGCTGCTGCCGTGCCTGGCCTTCACCGCCGCAACGCTGCTGCTCGGCTCCCTCGTCGGCGTCCACCGCGCCTCGATCGGCCTGATGGCGGCCTGGGCCGCCGCCGTGGTCGCCCCCAGCCTCGCCACCGCCGAACTGCCCGTGCTGCTCACGCCCGCTGCCACCGGCGGGTGGGCCATCCTCACGGTCGTGCTGGCCGCCCTGACCCTCCTGCGCGCCAGCAGTTTCCGGCGCCTCACCTCGTTCTGAAAGGAACCACCATGCGAGCGGTGAGTACGGCCGAAACGGCCCCCACCACCCACCCCTGGGCCATTCACGCCGAAGCGCTGAAGGTGCGCGCCGGACGCCACCTGGCCGTCGACGGGCTCGACCTGAGCCTGGCCACCGGCGTCCACGGCCTGCTGGGGCCCAACGGCGCGGGCAAGACCACGCTGATGCGCGCCCTCGCGACGGTGGTCAAGCCGTCCGGCGGCCGGCTGACCCTGCTCGGCAGCCCGGTCGACGGCCGCGCCGATCTGCGGCCGGCCCGGCGAGCGCTGGGCTACCTGCCGCAGCACTTCGGCTACTACCCGCGGTTCACCGTGCGCGAGTTCGTGGCGTACATGGCCTGGTTGAAGGAGATGCCGAAGGCCAGCATCCCGGCGGCCACGCAGCGCGCGATCGACCGCGTGGGGCTCAGCGCCAAGGCCGACGCTCGGCTCCGGACACTCTCCGGCGGCATGCTGCGCCGCGCCGGCGTCGCCCAGGCCATCGTGAACGACCCGCAGGTGCTGCTGATGGACGAGCCGACCGTCGGCCTCGATCCCGAGCAGCGCCTCGACCTGCGCGAACTGCTGCGCGACCTGGGGACGGACGCCTGCGTGCTGGTCTCCACCCACCTGGTCGAGGACGTGGTCGCCGCCTGCACCGAGGTGGTGCTGGTCAACGAGGGCCGGCTGGTGTGGCAGGGCACGCCTGCCGCGCTGGTCGCGCACGGCGACGACAGCCACGCGGGCGACAGCCCCGCCGAACGCGGCTACTCGGCTCTGCTGCGCCGTCACCGCGCGGAGGCCGCCCGATGAGCATCCTCCGGATCGAACTGCGTCGCTCCGCTGCGGCCGGCGCCGCCCTGCTCGCGTTGGTGGTCGGCGTCGCCGCCCTCTACATCGACCCGGGACGCTGGTCGGAGGGCTGGATGCCCCTCGTGCTGACCACGAAGGAATACACGATCCTGCTGTGGCCGCTCGCCCTGGCCGCCGGAGCGTGGCAGGGTCGCCGCGAACACCGGGCCAAGGTCGGCGAACTGTTCGACACCACACCCCGTTCACCCGCCCGCCGGATGCTGCCCGTCCTCGTCGCGATGGGGGCCACTCTCGGGCTCGCCTATCTGCTCGTGGTCGTCGCGGGCGGCGTACGGATCGCCTCGACCGCCGCCTACTTCCCGCCGGACGTCGTCCTCATCGTGCTGGTCGGTGCCCTCTCCCTGGTCGCGGCGGCCTGGCTCGGCCTGGGCATCGGGCGGCTGTTGCCCGCACTGGTGACCGCTCCCGCGCTCGCCGTGTCCGGCGTGCTGCTGGTCTTCTTCACCGCGATCATGCGACCGGACTGGTTGGGCGCGGTGCTCTCCCCGGTCTACGGCAGCAGCCGGTTCTACTCATTCCAGACCATCGACGCCCGGGTGACCGGCGCGCTCGCGATCTGGATGGGCGCGCTCGCACTGACCGGCGTGGTGCTGCTGGTCGCCCGGAGCCCACTCGCTCGGGTGGCCGCCGTTCTGCCGGCGCTGCTCGGCCTCACGGCCGCGGCGGTGATCGTCCCCCGCGACGAAACCTCCCTCATCGCGCCGATCGACCCGGTCGCCCGCGAACTCGTCTGCACCGACGACGCGCCGAAGGTCTGCGTCACCCGGGTCAACGCGAACGTGCTGGACACGCTGACCCCACTCGCCCGCGAGGGGCTGGCCGTCCTCGCGAAGCTGCCGGGCACGCCGACGCAGGTGCACGAGGACAGACGGTCCTACGCCGTCCCCATGGAAATGCCCGCCCGCGACGACGACATCCTCGTGATCACCGTACGGATCGACGACCGCGGCGGCCTTGCCCATCCGGCCGCCGTCGTGCCCGAGATCGTCCTCAGCCTGGGCGTCAACGGCACCGGAGAGTGCCCGCGCAACGGCGTCGTCGAACGGGCAGCCGCCTACTACCTGCTCGACCGCGAGCCGGTCTCCGACGTCGACGTGATCCCCGAAATGATCTCCGAAGATCCTGAGATCAACGCCGAGGCTGTCGCGCTCTGGCAGGGCCTGCGAAAGCTGCCGCCGTCGGAGGCGCTGTCCCGCGTGGCGGCAGTGCGCGCGGCGGTCCTGGCCTGCCAGGACACCACCGGACTGCTGTCGCGATGACCCTTCATCTGCGCGCGCGGCGCGTACCCCTGGCCCTGGCCGCCTCGGTCGGCGCCGCAGCCCTGATCTGGGCCCTGTGGCTGGCCTTCTCCGACGAACGCGACCCCATTGCGCTGCTCGTCGTGCTGACGGTCGTACTGATGGTGGCGGTCCTGTCGACCACGCTGGCCGCCCCGGACGAAGACCTGGAGCGCACGGCCTCGTTACGGTGGCCCTGGCGTCGGGCCCTGCACCTGCTTGCCGCGCTGGCGCTCGTCCTCGCCGTGCTGCTCGCCACCCTGCCCACCGGCGCCCGTTTCGGCCCGGCCGCGCTGGTGCTCCGCGACGCCGCCGGCCTGCTGGGTCTGACCGCCCTGTGCGCGACAGTCGTCGGCGCGGCCCGCGCCTGGTTCCTCCCTCTGGGCTGGACGGTCGTCGCCGCCATGTTCCCCCAGTCGGGCACGTGGGGTGCCCTCGCCACGTGGCAGGGCCAGCCCCACAACAGCTGGCCGGCGGCGGTGGTCGCCGCCGTCCTGGCGGTCACGGGCCTGCTGACGTACGCCTTCCTCGGAGCCGCCCGGCGCGAGTGAACTCGGCGTCGAAAGCGTCGTTCGGGGAGACGGGCACCTCCGTCGGGCCAGGTCCTGCGGTGGGAGGGAGCGGCCGGAGCGCGGTGACTCCTCTGTGCGAGGAACACCGACTCCGGCAGCTCATCGTCGGGGTGACGCTCCGAGGTCAGATCCGCGTCATGGTGGAGGCGTATCCGCCGCCGCCGGGGTAGATCCATTCGCCGGTGACCGTGGTGTCGTCAGCGCTGAACGTGCCCTCGTAGTAGGCCGGGCTGCCCTTCGCGCCGGCCCAGATGGTCAGCTTGTCGCCGACGAGTTCGTAGACGTAGTCGAAGGTGTTACCGGCCGCGTCGTAGAAACGCGACACCACGTCCGCACCGACCGGCTCACCGAACGGGTGCAGGTGGCCGATGACCTCCATACCGGTGACAGGCTGGTTGAACTGGCTGAGCTGCACGTGCTGGAGCAGAAAGAAGCGGCCGGTCATCCACTCGTATCGCACGGTTCCCTCGGCGCCGCCGGTCACCTTCCAGGTACCGACCAGACGGTCCAGGGTGGTCAGTTCGACGCTCGGCTGTGGGTTCTCAGACATCGTGTCCTCCTCGTTGGGTGCTTGCCGGTACCTCGGAGAAAGCACTCCCGCTTTGACAAGCGGCTGCCGTGACCCAGGTCACAAGCGTGGCGTTGTCAAAGTTCTCGGTGCGGCCACGAGGTACCGGCAGAGCCCCTCAAGGAGGAAGTCATGACCACCATCGCCGTCACCGTTCCCGTCCGCCGCTCGTCCGACCGACTGCTCCTCGCCGGCGCCCTCGCCGGGCCGGTCTTCTTCGCCTCGGCAGTCACGCAGATGCTCACCCGTGAGGGCTACGACATCACCCGGCACCCGATCAGTCAGCTGGCCACCGGCAGGCTCGGCTGGATCCAGATCACCACGTTCGTGCTCGCTGGCCTCGGCGGGCTGGCGCTCGCCGTCGGTGCCCGGCGCACCCTCACCGACGGCATCGGCCGGCGAGCGGTGCCGATCTTCGTCGGGGTCTTCGGCGCCGGGCTCGTCGCGGCCGGCGTGTTCACGATGGATCCGGAGTACGGCTTCCCGGCCGGCACGCCGGAGGGTCCGGTCGGCGAGATGTCCTGGCACAGCATCGTGCACTCGGCTGCGGCGGCCGTCGCCTTCACCGCGCTGGCCATCGCCGCGATCGTGCTCACCGTCCGCCACGCCCGTCGTCGGGCACTGCTGCCGGCCGTGCTGAACGGTGTCGCCGCGCTCATCCTGCTGTTGCCCATGTCGCCGAGCCGCATGAGCATCCAGATCGCCGTGAACGGCCTGGTCGCGTTCACCTGGACGACAGTCCTCGCCATCTCGCTGCGCCGCGTGTCCTGACCAGCGGCTTAGCATATTCACATCGACCCAACCGCTAGGGAGACGATGAAGTATCTGCTGCTCAGCTACACGCCAGCCGCCGCCTGGGACGCCGCGACCGCCGACACGCCGTCGGAGGAAGCGCTGGCCGCGTTCGCCGCTTACCAGCGCTTCGAACAGGAGTTGGTCGAGACCGGCGAGTTCGTCACCAGCGAGGGCCTCGGCCACCCTGCCGTCAGCACCACGATCCGCAAGGGCCCGTCCGGAGTAGTGGCGACCGACGGCCCGTTCATCGAGCTCAAGGAAGTCCTGGCCAGCTTCGCGGTGATCGACGTGAGCAGCCATGAGCGCGCCGTCGAGATCGTCTCGCGGATGGTCGCCGCGCTGGGCGAGCCGATGGAGATCCGGCCAATCATGGGCGAGGGCTTCGTCGCATGAAGCGCCCCCGCGACGTCGCAGGTCGCCGAGCGACGGATTGCCCGTGACCCCGAATGTCGAGCACCTGCTGCGCACCGAGGCGCCGCAGGTGCTCGGCGCGCTGGTGCGGCGCTTCGGCCACTTCGACATCGCCGAGGGGGCCGTCCAGGAAGCACTGCTCGTCGCCAGTGGGACCTGGACGGCCGACGGCGTCCCGGATAACCCGCGGAGCTGGCTGATCCGGGTCGGGTACCGGCGAATGATCGACCTGCTCCGGACCGAACAGGCCCGACACCGCCGCGAGCGGCACGCCGGCATGAGCGAGCTGGCGATGCAGGATCCAACCCGACGGGTACGCCCGGCGCCGGAGACCGACGAAAGCCTCACCCTTCTGCTCCTGTGCTGTCACCCCGCGCTGAGTCCCACCTCTCAGGTCGCGCTCACGCTGCGCGCGGTCGGCGGGCTCACGACCAGGGAGATCGCGCACGCCTACGGGATGGCCGAGAACACCATGGGCGCCCGGATCAGCCGCGCCAAGCAGCAACTGGCCCGCGCCGGCGCCCGGTTCATCCCGCCTACCAACGCCGACCGCGACAGTCGGATGAAGGCCGTCATGCAGGTGCTGTACCTGATCTTCAACGAGGGCTACACCGCCTCCACCGGCGACGAACTCGTCCGCGTCGACCTGACCCGTGAGGCCATCCGGCTGACCCGCATGCTCCGCGACTCTCTCCCGGGCGACCCCGAGGTGACCGGGTTGCTCGCCCTGATGCTGCTGACCGAGTCGCGGCGCGCTGCCCGGACCGACAGCGACGAACTGGTGCCGCTGGACGAACAGGACCGGACACTGTGGGATCCCGAGCTGATCCGCGAGGGCACCGAGCTGATCGACAGCGCCTGGCGGCGGCGTGAGGTCGGCGCGTACCAGCTACAGGCGGCGATCGCCGCCGTGCACACCGCTGCCGCGTCGCCGGACCGGACGGACTGGCCACAGATCGCGGCACTGTACCTGGGACTCGAGCGGCTCAGTCCGACCGCGCCGATACGGCTGAGCAGGGTTGTCGCGGTCGCACACGCGTACGGGCCGGACCGGGGGCTTGCCCTGCTCGACGACCTCAACCGGCGCTACCACCTGGACGAGGAACCGCTGACCCGGCAACGGGAACGCGCCGTCCGCGCACATCTGCTGGAGATGACCGGTGACACGGGCTGCGCGGCCTCGCAATACCGCGAGGCGACCGCACTGACAAAGAACCGGGTCGAACAGCGGTATCTACAGAGTCGGGCGGATCGCCTCGACTCACCGATCGTCGGCCCATACAGCACCGTTGGCGAAACTCAGTAGTCAGCATCGGCCTTCATCGGGAAGCTGCCGGGATGGAACCGACACAGACGGCGCTCATCGTGCCGATACCCGAGGCCGAGGCCGGTTTCGGGAATCCCTCGACCCGGCTGCTTCATCACCTTCAGCCCGCAGCAGGAGCAGGTCGTCGTCCGCATGCAACTTCCCGGCCGCCACGCCGTACCCACCGTACGCGGATACAAGTACGTCCAGACCCGCGACGAGATCCAGCCGGTTCCACGACCCGCAAAAGAGACCGGCGAGCTATACCGGTCACTCGTCGCCCAGGTCGCGCTCCTGGCACTGCGGGACCTGTTCGAGGCGGATCCGCGGCTTGCCAGCATCGGGTTCAACGGCCACGTCGACGCGATCAACCCCGGCACCGGACAATGCGAATACCCCTGCCTGATCAGCCTCAACGTCGAACGTGAATTGTTCGCTCAACGCCCGGAAGCGAGGGCTGTCGCCATCGGCCAAGATGCCCAAGGACAAGCTCATCGGGCTGATGCGGAGCTACACCCGCCACAGGGAGACGGCGACAAGCTCCCGACACAGGAGTTCCACGCTAGGTGCCCTCCCCCGGTAGCCGACTACGTGCCTTCACGCTGGACAGGGGCAGACGATGCCGGTAACTCGGCAGCGAAAGCCTCCTCTCGCTTCTTCAGGTGCGTCACGTCCAACCGGACGATGTGCCGCGCGGAGATCACCGTCAACGTCGAGCCGATCGGCTGTATCTCACCGTCGACCGGCCGTATCTCTGCCCTAGTCAATATCAGCTCTCGCTGGTCATCCTCGACCCCGCCGGGGCTGTACGAGACGAGGTAACCCCGGACGTACGTGCCGTCGTCCATCTGGACGCCGATAAAAGTCTCATCCTCGCGCTTCTTACGGCCGATCGCAGCGTGGTCGCGACTCTTGAGATCGCTCATGGCCTGGTGCCACGCGGAAGAGTCTTTGATGGGCGCGTCGCCGAGAAGCCGCTGCGCCCATGCCTTCGACCGCATCTGGCGGAGCCCGGCTAGAAGCCGCGGATCAGCAGAGAAGAAGCCGAGCAGTGTGGCGAAGGTGATCAGGGCCAGTGACCACCAGACCAACTGCACGTGATGTTCCCGTGCGAAGTCGGCCGGATCCTGGATCAAGCCGCGAACGTTGGGCGTCCGCTCCGGACACGCGAGACGCAGTCCGGCAGACAGCAGGCCGGTGAACGTCAGGCAGGCAACGCTGACGAACACCACGCGCAGGGTCTCGCGCAGCGTCGAGTGCGATGGAGCCGGAACAGCCCGCTCATGACGCAGTACATACGCGAGCCCAGGGGCAAGCAGTACGACGAACAGGACCAGCCCCAGAAGGGACGAGGGGATCAACTACGGCGCTTACTCAGACTTAGTCTGGGTGGGTGGAGGCGGCGGAGGTGGCGTCGCCACCGGCGGCGGGATCATCGTCGTCGAGACGATCACCTGCCCGCGCTTGGAGAAGTCGCCCTCCCCAGGGACTACCACCCTGTGGATGACCTCGCGGTCCTTGTTCTCTGACATCGTCACCCCTTAGCGAACCGGCTGTCACTCTACAGTGGCTTTCCGATATTCCGAGGTGACACAACGCCCAACGGTGCCGCGCCCGATCGAGCAGCCGCATCAAGGCGCTTGAACGACTGGGCACGCCTCATCGGAGTCACCGAGGATCACCGCCTGTGAGCGACTCCCAACCGGCCATCTTGTTGGCGGCTACTTCGAAGTTCACCGCCTCAGATACCTGCTCGTCCGAGAGGGGGTAATCGATTTTCGACTCCGACGAGACGAAGAGGGAGGCGAACAGCTCCGCGTTAGCGGACCGACTGCGTAGTGCTCCGAGGATCTTGGGGTACTCCAACTCGACGAGGTGCCTCAGCGCCTCGTCGACGTCACTCAGGGCGTCGCGGGCGCGGTCATCGTCGATCTGGCCGAGCTGTTCGCGCAGCTCGGTGAAGATCGCTTTGAGCGTTTTGACCCGGTCGTCGTAGACCTTGCGCCGCTGCTGCAGCCGAGTGTCCGTGTCGCGTAGCCGGCCCAGGCCGAGGATTGGCGCGATCGCGTCGTACAGTTCGGCCGGCTTCGCGGTGAAGACCCGTCCGCTTGGTCGCCGAGCGTGGCGGTGACGCCATCGCTGACGGCCGGCCGCTCGCCCGCACTGTCGGGCCTAACCTGGGGGTAGGCCGTCTACCAGGTGACCCGGTTCGAAAGGCTGCCATTGGCGGTGACCCAGTGCTCGCCCGCGTCACCGGAGTAACAAGCCTGCCTTGTGGATGCCGCCCCGCTGCTGTCCGTACGCATGGTAAACGTCTTAAACCCGCCCGTATCGGCGCTGTCCCGACAGACCACCGTCACCTGGCTGTTCGCCGGGAATCGGCTCAGCGCGACCACGTACCAGTAACCCGCCGGGGCTGCCGCTCCCTTAGTGAGATTGGCTTGGCCAGCACTTTTCGTCCAACGCACTCGGTTGGAGGTGACGTTGTTGGCGGTGACCCAGTGCTCGGCACCTTCACCGGAGTAACAGGCCTGCTTTGTGGATGCCGCCCCGCTGCTGTCCGTACGCATAGTGAACGTCTTGAACCCGCCCGGATCAGCACTGTCCCGACAAACAACCGTCACCTGGGTTTTTCGCGCGAAGCGGCTAAGGGTCACCACGTACCAGTAGCCGGACGCAGCTGCGGTTCCCTGCGACACCCGCACGTTCCCGGCCGGCTGCGGCGACGTCTTCGCCTTCGCCCACCGCACTCGGTTGGAGGTGACGTTGTTGGCGGTGACCCAGTGCTCCGCACCATCCCCGGAGTAGCACGCACGCTGGTTCGAGGCTGCCCCGCCACCGTCGGTATGCAAGGTGAGGGTCTTGAAGCCGCCTGGATCGGCGCTGTCCCGGCACACTACCGTCACGTCGGTGTTCGCGGTGAACCCCCTCAACGTCACCGAGTACCAGTAACCGAAAGCGGCAGCGCTGCCTTGAACGACGCTGACGTTTCCGGCCTGCAACGGGACCGACCGTGCTGCCCACCGGACCCGGTTGGAGTCGTGCCCGTCGGCCGTGAACCAGTGCTCCTCACCCTCGCCGGAGTAGCAGAACGACTTCGACTCGGCGGCACCCGTGTCATTCACTGTTAGGGTCGCGGTCTTGAAGCCGTCGGGGGTGATGCTGTCGCGGCAGACAACCGTGATGTCGCTACTCGGCGGAAAACCGCTCAGCCTGATGTCGTACCAGTAGCCCTGCTCGGCGGCGGGCCCCTGCTCTAGCCGGGTGGCGATCGCCCCTGGATTTGGCCCCACTGACGCCGTTGGCGATGTCATGGGCTTCGGGTCGGGGATACGGTCCTTTCCACAACCGCCGAGCGCGAGCGGCGACAGGAGAACGGCTGCCAGGCAGCAGGCGACGACCGATCCTCGGCTGAGGATCCGGTCTCTACCAGGTGACATGGTTCGATTCGACCCCGTTCGCCCGTGCCCAGTGGTCCGGATGGTCGCCGGAATAGCAGTAGCTCTGCGTGAAGGCGTGACCGTTGCCGTCCGTGCGGAGGCTGAAGGTGTAGAAGCCGCCGGGATCGACCGAATCGTGGCAGGTCACAACGACGTTGGTGTTCGGCGCGAAGGCGTTCAGCGTGATCGAGTACCGGTATCCCGCCGGCGCTGTTGGTCCCTGCGCTAGGTGCACCGTCTGACCGGGCGGAGGAGGCGGAGGCGGAGGCGGAGGCGGAGGCGGAGGCGGAGGAGGAGGAGGAGGCGCTCCGGGCTTGGCGGACCAGGCGACGTGGTTCGACTCGACCCCGTTGGCGGTCACCCAGTGGTCCGGTCCGTCAGCGGAATAGCAGCGGTTGGCCGCGCTGGCACCGCCCGCACCATTGGTACGCAGGGTAAAGGTGTAGAACCCTGCAGGAGAGGTGCTGTCATAACAGGTGATACTGATACCAGTGTTGCTGGGAAAGCCGCTGAGCGTGACTGTGTACCGGTATCCGGCCGGGGCCAGAACGCCCTTCTTAAGCAGGACGGTCGGCACCGGAGGTGCCGTGCCCGGAGCACCCGACTCCGTGCCGGGCGTCCCACCAGGAGATTGCGGTGCTCTGGTCGCGGAGGGCTGACCGGCCGGTGAGGCGCCCCACAGGACGCTGTTCGAGTACACTTCGTCGTCGACCGAAACAGTGTGCTCGCCGTCCACCGCCGAGAAACACCCCCTGTTGCTGTAGGCATTGCCGCTTCCGTCGGTTCGAAGCGGGTAAGTCCGGAACCCAGCCTTGTCCGGCAAGAAGGTGGTCGGGGTATCGTCCTCCGAGTCGAAGCAGCGGACCTTGAGTGTCGAGTGGGGGCGAAGTCCTCGCACGGTGACGGCGTACCAGTAGCCCTGTGGCGCGGTCGGCCCACGAGTCAGGGTGACCCCGTTGCCTGCTTCGGGGATCAGCGGATAACGCGACTGGATCTCGAACATATTCGGACGATCCAGGCATCCCGGGGAGTTCGACGGCGGATTGCTCACCAAGGGCGCGTACACGTAGCCGGATGCCCCGACGAAGCGCCCGTCGGTCCTGGTTACCAGGAACCAGCGGTCGACTCCCGGGTGGTTGTCCGGATCCGCGACCTGCCCGCCGATGGTGCACCGGACGATGACGACCGTGCCGTTGTCTGCCTGGTCCAGCACGGCACAGATTGCCTTAGTGCACTGGCGCAGGTTCACCCAGCCAAGATCGGAGTTGAGCACCGAACGCGTCTCGGGAGTGGTCTCCGCCTGTTGCGCCTGACCGAGGCCAGTACCGACCAGCAATGCGACTCCTAGGGCGACCACGGCGAATGTGGGCAGCGCCCGGAGAATTTTGTGCTTCACCACTGCTCCCTGCAGGCTCATCAACAGTCCGGCACGTTTTCGGCGACCCTGGTAGTTCCGCCAGTCCGGGGTGTATCTCCGTTGGCGAAAGTGTCGGAAGGGGCATATTGCCCCCGCCATTCCTCGCTCTCGATCCGGTACCAGTACATGACGCTGGACATGCCGGCAACGGTGTTACGCACCTTGCAAGAGATCCGTACCTCGGTGCCGACGGGGATGCGTGCATGCGCCGACGGCGTGCCGGCGGTGTCGACGTACAGCGGGGTGCCCAGGCCGTTGTCGGTGAGTTGGATGGTGGTGGATCCCGACACATCGGGGCCGGACGAGGTCGATCCCGATGCGGCCGATCCCCGGGATTGGAGACCCGGCAAGGTCGTCCCCGGCGAGTCAAGCCCGGACGCCCCGCTATTCGACCAGTTGGCGATCGCGTACGCGCTCACTCCTCCGAACACGCCAATCCCGACCAGGACCACGATGACAACGACCGCCCAGCGTGGCATCCGGGGCGCCGAGATCCCGTTCTGGTCGCGGACCCACGCGCCGATCGTCGGCACACCAGCGGACCGGATCTCGACCGCCCTGTAGACCCGCTGATCGATCCGACGGTGTCCGGGCTTGACCACGGTGGTATAGACGCTCTCGGAGACGATTAGCGCGAGTCGCGTGTAAGGATCCTCCAGCAGTCGGGTAAGTGCAGGGGCAGCGACCAGCCGGTCGGCTAGGGCCAACGCCGCACCGGCCCAGCCGCGCGAGTCCCTACTGGCCAAGCCGAGATGGATGGCGACGCGCAGACGGACCTCGTGTCGGCCCATCGCGGGTAGATCGGCCAGCCGCTTCTCCAGGGCGCCCAGGAATTCGACTAGGACGGCGGCGGGCGGTGTCGAGCCTGGCACGAGCAGATGCACCCCGTCGATGTAGTCCTGGACGGAGAAGTCAGTCCACGGCAGGCCCGCGTACCCGGCGGCGAGATGCAGCTGCTCGTACATCGTCGCCCGCAGGGCGCCCTGTTCCTTGTCAGGGCGGTCAGCAAAGCCTCCGATGCGGACCGCGACGACGGTGTAGTGGCCCTCCCCCTCGACGGGGGCTGGGGTCGGAGGGGCCGGCGGAGTGGGGCCACCGGCGCTGTGGCCGAGTAGTCTCGCGACCTGATCGACAAGGACGGACAGATCGATGGAGGCGGTCCGGACGCTGATCCGGTGATACTGCCTGTAGACCAGCTCGCGCATGTCCTTTGGAAGGTCATTCGCCGACGGCAAGGCTGTGTCGCCGATCAGCACCGGGATCACGTGGAGACCAAACCTAATGGCATGCTCAATCTCTTGACGTACGTAGTCGTCCGGATCGTCGAGCCGACGAGCACCATTTTTCTGAACGGTCAACCACCCCGGGCCGATGACCGCGAGAAGGACGCCCGTGTCTCGCAGTGCCCTCCACAGCTCACTGCGGAAATCCATGGCGAGTGGAATGCTGCGGCTGTCCCGAAAAACAACATCATCTCCGAAACGGCCCCGCAACGTCTCGTCCAACAACACTGCCGCAAAGCCCCCGTCCGCCTTGCGGTAACTGACAAAAACACGCGGCGACATGGATGTGCGCCCCCCTCCGGACACGTCGTAGGGTGACACTCTCCCGTTGCCCGTGGCAAGACAGATATTCTTCCGTCGCCCATTGGACAACAGGAAACACCGACTGGCCGAACAGCGGACAACGACGGCTGTCGAGCCCTCGACAACGCGCCGCTCGGCGGCCACCGTTGACAACGTGGACAGAGATCTGACATCACAAGATCAAAGCGCCGCCAGCGCAACCGCATTCGGCGCGGAGCTACGACGGCGTCGCCTCGCCGCAGGAATGTCGCTCACCGATCTGGGTCGGCTGACGTATTACAGTCGGGGCCATCTGAGTAAGATCGAAAATGGTTTCAAGCGCCCCGGACCGGATCTGGCCCGTCTCCTGGACGCGGCGCTCGACGCGAGCGGGGCACTGTCACAGACCCTGCCCCCGACCGCCCAGCGCCACCGAGCGGCGCCGCCACCGAGCGGCGTGGACCCGTGGTTGCTGACGCTGACACCCGAGGGTTCGTTCGTCTTTGACGCACGCGGGCCGGCCGGCGAGTCGCAACCCGACCACCGCACTCTTCGCTGGTCGGTGTCGAGTCCGGCGCAGGCACGGAGCGCCGCACTCTCGCCAGTCGCCTCCTACAACGCGATCTTCGACCACGTCCGCATAATCGGCCAGGTAGCAGGCCCGGCCGAGGTGCTGCCGGTGCTGGTCACCGCGACCGGGACATTGCGGGCGATGGCCCGTCACGGTTCGAATCCCGAGGTCCTCGCACTCGCTGCCCGATTCGCCGAGTACACCGGGTGGATGGCGCAGGAGTTGGGGAATGACGCCGCGGCCCTTTGGTGGACCGGCCAGGCCGCCCAACTCGCGACCGCTGGCGGGGATGACGACCTGGCGGCGTACGGGTATGTCCGACGCGCCCTGATCGCCCTCTATCGCAGGCATCCACATGACACCGTGGCGCTTGCCCGACGCGCACGGGCCAAGGCAAAGGGCCCACGGGTACGTGGTCTTGCGGCCCTGCGGGAGGCACAGGGCCACGCGCTCACCGGCGATGCCCCGGCCTGCCGCCGGGCGTTGACTGAGGCCAGGACTCTGCTTTCCGAGGCGGAGCGGGTTGGATCGTCCATTACACCCCTTGGTACGACGACGGTTGTCGACCCCGTCGAGATGACCCGGGGATGGTGTCTGCACGACCTCGGTCGCCCGGTCGAGGCCGCCCGTGTGCTCTCCACCGAGATTGCCAGGCTTCCACCTGACGCGCACCGGACCCGCGCGCGGTACGGCATCCGACTGGCCCTCGTGCTTGCCAGTGTTCGAGAGCTCGAGGCGGCCTGCGCACTCCTCGGGCCGGTGCTGTCGCAAATGGTGTCCATCGACTCAGCGTTGATTCGAAAGGACCTCCGGCACCTGGCACGCACACTAAATCGGTGGAATGCCGAGCCGTGTGTTCAGCTGATCATGCCGGAGGTGGCAGAAGCGTTGGCGGGCGACGGTTTTGCCACCTCCGGATACAGAGGTTGAAAGGCTGACATCTGTACGGTCAGGATGGTTCGGGGCCCAGGGTCATGCCGGTCTGGGCGATGAAGCCGGCGATGAAGTCGGCCTAATTCTGGCAGGCGCGTAAACGCTGTCTGACCAGGTTGGCCAGGTGGTCGACGCCGTGGACGACCGGTGTTGGTGATGCCGCGTTTCATCCACGCCCAGACGCCCTCGGTGGGGTTGAGATCGAGTGCGTAGGCCGGCAACCGCACCACGGTCAGCCAGTCCCGGGCCGCGATCAGCGTGCGCATCCGCACGCTGACGTCGCCTACGTAGGCGACATCACCTACCGCGACATCCTCGTCACCGACGTCCACGACGCGTTAATCGACCGGGACACCTCCGACGCGCCCAGGACATCGCCAACGCCCGAGGGGACGTCCAAACCCAGCGGACCATGTCCGACTCGGATTATTACCTCACCGGCCTACTCACATGTCCGCAGTGCGGACTGGGCTACATCGGCACGTCCGCCAACGGCCGGACCCGCCGCTACCGCTACTACACCTGCTTTCACCCGCACCCGCTACGGCAAACACGCCACCTGCACGGCACCCCGGCTCCCCGCCGACGACCTCGACCACATGATCCTCAAAGCCCTACTCGACTTCTACACCACCGCCGAACCCGTCCTCGCCGCCATGATCCAACGCGCCCACGCCCAACACGACACCACCACCGACAACCGGCGCGCCGAACTCGCCGCCGACCTGAGCGCCCAGCCCGCGCCCTCGCCGCCCGGCACCGTCACCCGCATCCGCGACCACCTCACCGACATCATGACCAGCGGCACCACCACCGAACGCAAAGCCGCCATCGAGGCCCTCATCGCCGAAGTCCAACTCACCGACCAGGGAGTCGTCCCCGTGTTCAAGATCCCCACCGACACGACAATGCCCCCGCCCGAAACGGACGGGGGTGTACTTCAGGAGTACCACCGGTTCGCACAATGGTGCGGTCGGTGGGGCGGGCGGGACTCGAACCCGCGACCGAGGGATTATGAGTCCCCTGCTCTAACCGGCTGAGCTACCGCCCCGACACCGCGCCGGATCTTATCCCGCTCGGCGATCAGCGGCCAGCACCGAGCCGGCCGGCGCCCACGCCTTCACCAGCACGATGGGCTACAGGAATATAACAGCGCGCTCGGGTCGTCCCGGGTACGCCGGTCACCCGACGCGCAGCTCGTCCAACACCGTTCCGGCGGTGCGCCAGCCGCTGGCGAGAGCGCCCTGGATGGACGGGCTGTCCCGGTGGTCACCGGCCACGAACAGCCCCTCCCCCAGCGCCACCGGCTTGCGCAGTCGCCCCTGCGGTGGCGGTGCGGCGGGCAGCGCGTTCGGGACGGCCACGGTGGTGAGGTGGGTCCAGTCGGCGGTTGAACATCCATACAGCCGGGTCAACTCGGCCCGTACGGTCGGCTCAGGCGGGGCCGTCGGGCCGACCACCGAGGTGGCGACGAGGTGCCGTCCGGCGGGCGCGTACGTTCCGGCGGCGTTGCTGAGCACCACCGTGTTGGCGATGATCTCGCGTCGGTCCCCGTCGATGAGCAGGATCGGCTCGGTAAGCGGCGGCTCGGGCGCGCTGTGGTAGTAGGTGGTGTAGCTGTGCATGCGTACCGTCGCCAGGGCCGGCAGCAGCGCGGACGCGGCGGGCGGGTCGACGGCGACCACGACGGCCCGGCAGCGGATGTCGCCGGCCTGGGTGCGGACCCGGCCGGGGGTTACCTCCGCGACCGGGGTTTCCAGGTCGAGCAGGTCGGCCGGCAGCGGGTCCGCGATGGCCCGGGGCAGCGCGGCCATGCCCTCGGCGGGCAGGCCGATCCGGCCACGGGCGAAGGAGCGCAGCACCATCGCCAGTACGTGGCTGGAGGTGGACAGCTCCCGGTCGATGAACACACCGGACAGGAACGGCCGCAGCAGCTCCTCGATGATCGCGTCGGAGAGGCCCGCCCGGCGCAGGGCCGTCTCGGCGCTGGTCTCCGGCGCGGCGAGCAGCCGGGAGGCGGGCAGGGTGGCGCAACCGGTGGCGAGCGCGGCGAAGCGCATTCGGTCGAGCAGCGAGCCGACCCCGGCGAGCGCGGTGCGCGGCCCACCGGTCGGTTCGCGCACCGGGTTGACCAGTCGCAACAGGTCGTCGCCCTTGCGCACCAGCACACCGGAGGTGAAGTACCCGAGGTTGAGCCGGTCGGTGTCGAGCAGCGTGCCGAGCCGGGGGTAGGCGGTGTTGAGCACCTGGAAGCCACGATCGATCAGGTAGCCGTCGACGACGTCGGTGGCGACCCGGCCGCCGAGTCGACCACCGGCCTCCAACAGCCGCCAGGGCACGCCGGCGCGGTGCAGACGGCGGGCGGCGGCGAGGCCGGCGAGGCCGCCGCCGACGATGACCACGTCGGTCTCAGCCAGCATTGCGCGCCTCCCGCTCCCCGTTCGCCCGGGACAACCGGCCCGGCCACCAGACCTTCGGCCCGATGTCGTACGCAAGTGCCGGCACCAGCAGCGACCGGACGATGATGGTGTCGATCAGTACCCCGATCGCGACCGCGGTACCCAACTCGACCAGCACCACCAGTGGCAGGACAGCGAGGGCGGAGAAGGTCGCGGCGAGCACGATGCCGGCAGAGGTGATCACCCCGCCGGTGACGGCGAGGCCGGCGAGCACACCGGCCCGGGTGCCACGCTTGACCGATTCCTCGCGGACCCGGCTCATCAGGAAGATGTTGTAGTCGATGCCGAGTGCGACCAGGAAGACGAACGCGAACAGCGGGAACGACGAGTCCACGCCGGGAAAGTCGAAGACGTGGCGGAACAACAGCGCGCAGAGGCCGAGGGTGGCCGCGAAGCTGAGCAGGACGGTGGCGATCAGCAGCAGCGGGGCGAGCAGCGCCCTCAGCAGCAGGGCCAGGATGACCGCGATGACCGCCAGCACCACCGGGATGATGACGCTCTGGTCGCGCTTGGCGGCGTCCGAGGTGTCCACGTTGATCGCGGTGAAGCCGCCGACCACCGCGTCCGCGCCCGGCACCTGGTGTACGGCCACCCGCAGCTCGCGGATGGTCCGCTCGGCGCCGTCGCTGTCCGGTGGGTCGGCCAGGGTCGCCTCCAGTTGCACCCGCCCGTCGACGACCTTCGGCGCGGCGTTCGGGTTGGGTACGCCGGTCTGCGGGCCGGCGGTGAGCGGGCGGACCTCGGCGACACCGGGTACGCCCTGCGCCACCTGGGCCACCTGCTGGGCGGTCTGCTCGGTGGCGAAGATGGTGGCCGGGCTGCCGGTGCCGGCCGGGTAGTGCCGGGAGATCACCTCCTGACCGTCCACCGAGTCGGTGCGTTGGGTGAACAGATCGGACTGGCCGAGGGTGGTGGCGCCGAGTTGCGTGAGGCCGAGGGTGAGGATGGCCAGCACGACCGCGGTGCTCAGCCAGATCGGTCGGGCATGCCGGGCCACGAAGCCGGCGATGCGGCTCCAGAGGCCGTGCTCGGCCCTCGGGTCGGCCTGGTCCTCCCGCGGTCGCCGGGGCCAGAACGCCCACCGGCCGCCGAGCACCAGCAGGGCAGGCAGGAAGGTGAGCATCACCAGCAGGGTGGCGGCGATCCCGATGGCGGCGACCGGGCCGAGCGCTCGGTTGGAGTTCAGGCTGGACAACAGCAGGCAGAGCAGACTGACGATGACCGTGCCGCCGGAGGCGATGATGGCCGGTGCCGCACCCTTCCAGGCGGTGCGCATGGCGCCCCAGGGGCGGTCGTGGCGGTGCAGCTCCTCCCGGTAGCGAGCGATCAGCAGCAACGCGTAGTCGGTGCCGGCGCCGAAGACGAGCACGGTGAGGATGCCCTGGGCCTGCCCGTTGAGCTTGACCACGTCGGCGTCGGCGAGCAGGTAGACGAAGACCGAGGCGAGCGCGTACGACATCCCGGCGGACAGCAGCGGGAAGATCCAGAGCACCGGGCTGCGGTAGACGACCAGCAGGATGATCAGCACCACGACAAGGGTGACCAGCAGCAGTGGCCCGTCGATGGCGGAGAACACCTCGATCAGGTCGGCGAGCAGGCCGGCCGGTCCGGAGACGTCCACGGTGAGCCCGTCCCGGTCGTCGCCGGTGATGTCGCGTAACTGTTCGACGACCGATCCGATCCGGTCCCCCTCGGCGTCGTCCACCGGCACGACGACCTGGAGTGCCTGGCCGTCCTCGCTGGGGATGGGCGGGGGCAGCGGGGTGACCACTCCGGGCACCTGGGCGAACCGGGCAACGTCGGCGCTCACCCGCTGCTTGTCCGCGTCGGTGATCCCGGAGGGCCGCTCGTAGACGACCAGAGCCGGGATGGTCTGCCGGTCGACGAACCCGCCGGCGAGGTCCTGGGCGCGGGTGGCCTCGGCGTTGGTGGGCAGGAAGGCGGCGTTGTCGTTGGTGGCGACCTCGCTGAGGCGCCCGGCGTACGGCCCTGCCACGCCACCGATCACGAGCCAGGCGAGCACGACCGCCACCGCGATCAGCGTGGCCCTGCCGCCTCGTCCGGACATCCCCACTCACCCCAAGAATCGACGCATCAATCGACGCAGTGGGAGCCTGGGTCGACATCGACCATCCTGCCGGGCGAGTACGTCGCGGGAGGCGAAACCGGGCCATGCGCACGAAAACGCCCGTCGGCGTAATGCCGACGGGCGCTGGGTGGAGAAGCTCCCCCGATTGGACTCGAACCAATAACCTGCCGGTTAACAGCCGGCTGCTCTGCCAATTGAGCTACAGGGGACCGTGCACCGCGCGACTCCGGATCTCGCCGACGCCGTGCGACGGGACAAGAGTACAGGACATTCCCCGGTGGCGGTCCAGTGGGTTACGGCCCACCCCCACCATGATCAAGGCCCGCAGGTCAGGGCCGCGACGCATCGACAATTGGGGTAAATCGTCATCCTGGCACAAGCATGCTTGAGTGGAGAGCAGGATGGGTAGTTAGCTGCGGACAGAGGACGCAGGCGCGGTTTGGTCGCTCCCGGCGGGGCAACTCACCGGGGCGACGGCGCGTCAGGTACGGAAGGAGCCGCCATGCGCGGAAAGATCATGTTTCTTGGCGGGCTGGCTGCGGGATTCGTCCTGGGCGCCCGTGCCGGCCGGGAGAAGTACGAAGAGCTCGTGGTCCGGGGCCGCAAGGTGCTCGACCACCCGACCGTCCAAGAGGCGGCCGGGGTCGCGCAGGCCCAGGCCAACAAGTTCTACAGCGAGGGCAAGGACAAGCTCGGCCAGACCAAACTGGGCGAGAAGCTGGGCAACGGCAACGGCAGCACTGACAAGCAGGAGCTGACCGCCGCCGACGACGCGTTTGCCGGCACGCCCGCCACCATGGGCGCCAAGGCGAGCACCAGCACGGTCGGCACGACCTCCGGGTCGCCGTCGTCCACCAACCCCCGCACCAAGCCGTCCGGCTCGGGCACGAACGCCAGCACGCTCTGACCAATCGCACGTCGACGGGCCGGTCGCCGCAGGGCGACCGGCCCGTGGTCTGTCCGGGCTGCGGTCAGTCCTTGCTGCTGAACGCCGCGTCGAAGGCGGCGCTCGGAGCGTCGAAGGCGAGCCGGCGGACGAACTGCAACGCCTCCGGGGCACCTACCAGCCGGTCCATCCCGGCGTCCTCCCACTCGATCGAGATCGGGCCGGTGTAGCCGATCGCGTTCAACGCGCGGAAGCAGTCCTCCCACGGCACGTCGCCGTGCCCGGTGGAGACGAAGTCCCACCCACGGCGGAGGTCGGCCCAGGGCAGGTGCGAGGCGAGCCGACCACGCCGGCCATCCCCGGTCCGTACCTTGGCGTCCTTGCAGTCCACGTGGTAGATCCGGTCGGCGAAGTCGAAGATGAAGTTCACCGGGTCCAGTTCCTGCCAGACGAAGTGCGACGGGTCCCAGTTGAGCCCGAACGCGGGCCGGTTGCCGATCGCCTCCAGCGTCCGCTTCGTCGTCCAGTAGTCGTACGCGATCTCGCTGGGGTGCACCTCGTGCGCGAACCGCACCCCCACCTCGTCGAACACGTCGAGGATCGGGTTCCACCGGTCGGCGAAGTCCTGGTAACCGCGCTCGATCATCGACGGCGGCACCGGCGGGAACATCGCCAGGGTGTGCCAGATCGACGAACCGGTGAAGCCGACGACCGTCTTCACCCCGAGCTTCGCGGCCGCCCGCGCGGTGTCCTTGATCTCCTCGGCTGCCCGCTGGCGGACGCCCTCGGGCTCCCCGTCGCCCCAGATCCGACCGGGCAGGATGTCCTGGTGCCGCTCGTCGATCGGGTGATCACAGACCGCCTGACCAACGAGGTGGTTGGAGATCGTGAAGACCTCAAGGTTGTGCTTCGCGAGGGTCTCCCGCTTGCGCTCGACGTACGAGTCGTCGGCGAGCGCCTTGTCGACCTCGAAGTGGTCGCCCCAGCAGGCGATCTCCAGACCGTCATAGCCCCACTCGGAGGCGAGCCGGCAGACCTCCTCGAACGGCAGGTCGGCCCACTGGCCGGTGAAGAGCGTGATGGGTCGCGCCATTGTCCTTCTCCCCTGTTGTGATGGGGATTCCATGTGCGGACCAGGGCGAGGGTGACCGGACGTACGCGACGCCGGGACGGTCACCGGTGGGTGCGGAACACACCTGGGCCCGGCGGGTTGCGCCTCCCACCGGGTCACCGGCCACCAGCACGGTCGCCGCCCTCACCCTATTTCCGCAGCACCCCATCGCGAAAGCCCCACAGCCGGATCATCATTCGGCCACCTCCTCGGGCGCGGGCAGGACGGCCCGCACGGTGAAGCCGCCGCCGGCGCGCGGGCCGGCCGAGAACGTGCCGCCGAGCCGCTCGGCACGCCTGCGTACCCCGAGCAGACCCCGCCCGGCGCCCTGGGTGCCCCCGCCCGACGGTGCGGGACCGGCGCCCTCGTCGCGTACCTCGATGGTGATGCCCGTGGCGTCGTAGCGCAGACGGACCGCGACCGGCGCGCCCGGGGCGTACCGGCACGCGTTGGTCAGCGATTCCTCGATGATCCGGTACGCCACGACGTCGACCGGGCCGGGCAGCGGTCGGGGCGGCCCGGCCAACTTCCAGCGCACGGGCTGGCCCGCGGCGAAGCCCTCCACCAGTGCGCCGAGGCGATTGAGACTGGGCGCCGGCTCGGACGAATCGTCGGGCTCCTCGGCCCGGCGCAGCGCATCACGCAGCCGGTGCCCCTGCGCCCGCACCATCCCGCGCCACTGCGCGAACTGCCCCATGTCGGTCAAGGTACGGCAGCCGGCTGTGAGCTGGTCTGCGGGCGTCCGCGGGTCGCGCGCCACGGGCGACGTCCGAGAGTCGGCGGACATAGCGGTGCGAGCGTTATACCTGTGGGTCATAGATATGACTCACAGGTATAACGCTCGCGGATGACACCGCTCCCGAGTCTCGCCGCCGCGGGGGGTGGACCGCGACGGTGAGGCTCAGACGGTCAGGGCAGCGTCCACTTCTGGTTGGCCGCGTTGAGGCAGGTCCAGAGGTGCACGACCGTGCTGTCCGCCGAGTTGTTTCCGGAGACGTCCAGGCACTTGCCCGAGGACGTGTTGCGCAGGGTGCCGTCGGCCTGGGCCGCCCAGTTCTGCGCACCGGTGCCGTTGCAGGTCCAGAGCTGGATCTTGGTGCCGTCGGCGGTGCCGCTGCCCGAGACGTCCAGGCACTTGCCGAGCGCCTTGATCGTCGAGTTCGGCGTCACGGTCCAGCTCTGCGCCGTTCCGCCGTTGCAGGTGTAGATCTGGATCTGGGTGCCGTCGGCGGTGGCACCGCTGCGGACGTCCAGACACTTGCCGGCCAGACCCTTGATCGGGCCGACCCCGGGAGTGCCACCACCACCCTTGACCAGGGTGAAATCGTCCACGTCGAAGAGCCCCGTGCCGCTACCGGTGAAGGTGAGATAGAGGTTCTGGGTGCCGGACGGGACGCCGGACAGCGTGGTGGTGACGTTGGCGAAGGTCGTCCAGCTGCCGGTGTTCGGCACCGCGACCGAGCCGAGCACCGGGCCGGTGGCCGAGCCGGTGCGCACCTGGACGGTGCCACCCGCTCCGCCGGAGACGACCCGGGTGGTGAACGAGGTGACCCCGGTCAGGTTGACGCCGTTGTACGCGGCCCAGTCGCCCGGGTCGATGTACCCGATGGTCTGCCCACCGTTGGCGCCCGCCTTGGCGAACGGGGTGACCCCGTTGGCCGAGCTGAACGCCTCGGCCTGGATCGTGGTGTTCCCGGTCGGCGGTGGCGTGGTGCCCAACTCCTTGATCCGGATGTTGCGGAACGAGGCGTCGTCACCGGTGCCGTGGTTCTGGATGCCGATGTGGCCGGCCAGCGAACGGACCGGGTTGGTGTTGGTGAAGTCGTTGATCTTCACCCCGTTGAGGAAGATCTGCAGCCGCTCGCCCTCGACCAACAGCTCGTAGGTGTTCCACTCCCCCGGCGCGTTGAGCGCCGCGTCGCGGGCCGCGATGTCGGCGGACTTGAAGGTGTAGACCGAGCCGGTCGTGCGGTCGGCGGCGTCGGTGGCGTCGATCTGGATCTCGTAACCGTTGTCCACCGCGGACCACGGATCAGTGGACGGCGGGAACCCGATGAACACACCGGAGTTGTCGTCGCCGGCGAGCCGCCAGTCCATCTTCAACGAGTAGTTGGTGAACTGCTTGGCGTTGTACCAGTACAGCCCCATGCCGCCCACCGAGGTCAGGGTGGCGTCGGAGTTGCTGAAGCTGCCCGGGCCGGCCTGCGACCAGCCGGTCGTCGAGCCGTTGAAGAGCGGGGTGTAGCCGGTCTCGGGCCGGCAGTCGGCCTTGCTCCGACCGGAGGCGTACCGGATGCCGCCGAGCAGATGCGCCCGGAACGCCGGCTCCGCGTACGACGCCTGGGTGTGCCCGGCACCGGTGTAGAAGGACCGGCCGCCGCTGTAGCTCTTGCACCAGCTGAGCGGGTGGTCGGCGCCCATCCCGCCACCGGAGTACGACGACTCGTCCAGCGTGGCCAGCACGTGGGCGGTCGACCGGGCGTTGGTCCGGTAGTTGTACCACTCGTCGGTGCGGGTCCAGGTCTGCGGCAGGTGCGCGGTCGCCGCGTGCCCCCGGTCCTCCACCTTCATGTTGGCCTGCTGGATCGCCGGGTGCGAGGCGAACCAGGCGCCCACGAGGTTGCCGTAGAACGGCCAGTCGTACTCGGTGTCGGAGGCCGCGTGCACACCCACATACCCGCGACCGGAGCCGATGTACGACTCGAAGGCGGTCTGTTGGCTGGCGTTGAGCACGTCGCCGGTGGTGTTGAGGAAGACGACCGCCTCGTACTGTGCGAGGTTGCCGGTGGTGAACGTGGCGGCGTCCTCCGTGGCGGTGACGGTGAAGTTGTTCGCCGCGCCCAGGTCACGGATGGTCTGGATGCCGACCGGGATCGCGTCGTGCCGGAAGCCGGCGGTCTTGGAGAAGACCAGCACGTCGTACGGGGCGTCGGCGGCGCTGGCCGGGCTGGCCGGGGTGGTGCAGGCGATGACGGCGAGGGCGGCCAGGCCCGCACCGAGGACGGGTCGCAGAAGTCTGCGCATATCGCTCTCCTAAAGGCGGCGGTTCAGGCTCAGGGCAGGATCCACTTTTGGTTGGCGGCGGCGGTGCAGGTCCAGAGGTGGACCACCGTGCTGTCGGCGGAGTTGTTGCCGGAGACGTCGAGGCACTTGCTGGACGCCGCGTTGCGTACCGTGCCGTCGGCCTGTGCGGACCAGTTCTGCGCCCCGGTCCCGTTGCAGGTGTAGAGCTGGATCTTGGTGCCGTCGGCGGAGCCACCACCCGAGACGTCCAGGCACTTGCCCAACGACTTGATCGTGGAGTTCGGGGTGACCGCCCAGTTCTGCGCCGCACTGCCGTTGCAGGTGTAGATCTGGATCTGGGTGCCGTCGGCGGTGGCGGCGTTACGCACGTCCAGGCACTTGCCGCCCAGACCCTTGATCGGGCCGCCCCCGCCGGTGGAAGTCCCGGTGACGAAGGTGAAAGCGTCCACGTCGTAGAGCGCCCCGGTGCCCGACCCGGCGAAGGTCAGGTAGAGCGTGGTCGTGCCGGTCGGCGGGCTGGTGATCGTCCCGGTCACCGTGGCGAAGGTGTCCCAGCTGCCCGTCACGGCGACCGTGGCCGAGCCGAGCACCGTGCCGGTGGCCGAGCCCGCCCGGACCTGGAGGGTGCCACCGGCACCCGCCGAGGAGACCCGGGCGTTGAACGAGGTGACGTTGCCCAGCCGGTACGGCTGGAACGCGATCCAGTCGCCGTTGTTGATGTCACCGACGGTCTTGCCGCCCTCGGCCGTGGCCTTGCTGAACACGTTGATCCCGGACGAGGTGCCGAAGAACTCGGCCTGCCGGTGCCTCGGTGGCAGCGTGTGCTGGGTGTGCGTGGTCAGACCACCGGCGTCGGTGTACTCGGCGTCGAAGATCGCGAAGATGTTCGCCGCGTCGTCGTGCTCACCGTCGACCGGGATGGTGATCGTGCCCGAGCAGCCGGTCTTCGAGGTGATCTGGTGCCCGTGCTGGTCGTGCCCGAGCACGTAGGTCATCTTGACCTTCGTGCAGTCGATCGTGCCGTCCTCCGGGTCGGTCACCGTGATGCTGAACGGGACCGTGTCGCCGAAGCTGAACAGCTGACCGTTGCCGGGGTTGTTGATGGTCACCGTGGGCGCGGTGTTGCCGACGCTGATCTGCACACTGCTGCTGCCGGTGGCGCCCTGCGGGTCCCGCACCGTCAGTGTGGCGGTGTAGCTGCCGTTGGCGGTGTAGGTCTTCGACGGGTTGGCCGCGGTCGAGGTGGTCCCGTCGCCGAAGTTCCACGAGTACGTCAGCGCACCGCCGTCGGGGTCGGACGAGCCGGCCGAGGAGAAGGTCACGGCGAGCGGGGCGGCACCGGAGGTCCGGTTGGCGCTGGCCGCCGCGGTCGGCGCCCGGTTGCCGCCGCCGACGTAGTCGAAGCGGTAGAGCGCCGAGTTGGCGTCGCCGTTGAAGTAGCCGGTGCCGTAGTCGAGCACGTAGTAGGCACCGTCCGGGCCGAACGCCGAGTCCATCACCTGCTTGCCGACCCAGGGGAAGGTGTCGATGGTGCCCCGGGAGCCGTCGGAGTTGACGTGGATCGGCTTGATCCAGCCTCGGCCGAACTCGGTGGCGAAGAACTGCCCGTCGAAGGACTGCGGGAACTTGGTGGTGGAGGTCGACGAGGCGTTGTACCGGTAGACCGGGCCGCCCATCGGGGACTCGGAGCCGCCGCCGAACTCGGTCGGGGTGCCGGCGTCGCCGGCGTACCGGATCCAGGCCGGTTGGGCGGGCGGCAGGGTGGTGAGGCCGGTGTTGCGGAACGAGTTGTTCGTCGGGCCGCCGGTGCAGTTGTACTTCGCACCGCTGGTGTTGGCGGCGAAGTCCCACTCGTTGTACGTCTCGGTGGAGGTGTTGGTGCCGGTGCAGTACGGCCAGCCGTAGTTGCCCGGCGCGGCGACCCGGTTGAACTCGACCTGGCCGGACGGCCCGCGGGTGGCGCTGGTGGTGCCGGCGTCCGGCCCATAGTCACCGACGTAGACGACACCGGTGGCCTTGTCCACGCTGATCCGGAACGGGTTGCGGAACCCCATCGCGTAGATCTCCGGCCGCGTCTTGGCCGTGCCCGGCGCGAAGAGGTTGCCGGCCGGGATGGAGTACGTGCCGTTGGCGTTCACCTTGATCCGCAGGATCTTGCCCCGCAGGTCGTTGGTGTTGCCGGCGCTGCGCTGCGCGTCGTACCCCGGGTTGCGGTTGGTCCGCTCGTCCAGCGGCGAGTAGCCAGCCGATTCGAACGGGTTGGTGTCGTCGCCGGTGGAGAGGAAGAGGTTGCCGGCGGCGTCGAAGTCGATGTCCCCACCGACGTGGCAGCACAGGCCGCGGTTGGCCGGGACGTCGAGCACGTCGACCTTGCTCGCCTGGTTGATCGTGAAGTCGGCGTTGAGGGTGAACCGAGAGAGCCGGTTGACGCCGTTCCAGGCCGAGAAGTCGGTGCCGGTGGCCGGCGCGTCGCCGGCGGGGGTGGACAGCGGCGGGGCGTAGTAGAGGAAGATCTGCCGGTTGCTGGCGAAGCTCGGGTCGACCCCGACGCCCTGCAGCCCCTCCTCGTCGTGGTTGTAGACCGCCAGGGTGCCGATCACGGAGGTCGTGCCGTTGGCGTCGGTGCGGCGCAGGGTGCCGTTGCGAGCGGTGTGCAGGACCGAGCGGTCCGGTAGCACCGCCAGCGACATCGGCTCACCCATGTCGGTCACGCCGCGGGCGAGCTCGACCTGCTGGAAGTCGGTCGCGTTGATCGGGTGCGCCTGTGCCGGGGTCAAGCCGGCACCGAGTGCGACCGTGCCGGCCGCGGCCACCAGCAACGCTGCTGATCCGGCGGAGAACCATCGTCGGGATCGACGTGTGGGAGCGTCCTTCATGGACATGTGTGCTGCCCTTTCCTGACGAATGACTGCCAGGCCGGGCGCGCGCCGTCGCGCCGGATGCCGTAGCGGTGATGGTGGGGGTCGATGGGTTGCCGCGCCGCCGGTTCACCTCGACGAAACAATGTCGTGTTGGTCACGACACTAAGTTGCGGGTGTCAATGTGTCCATACCTTCCGGCGATCCAGCATCAACTTTTGTCGATCTGGTTAAAAGTCGCCGGTCAGGCGCGGCGGTCGATCGCCTGTGCGGCCAGCGCAACCAGCGCCGAGCGGGCCTCCTCGGCCACCATCGCGCTCTGCAACGCGGCGAGCGCCGCCTCGGTCCGGACCCGGATCATCTGCTCGATCCGCTCCCGGGCGCCGGTCGCCTCGATGATGCTCCGCAGCTCCGCTGCGCCCTCGGCGTCCAACGTCGGGTTGCCGAACAGCTCCCGCAGCCGGGTGGTCTGCGGCCGGTCGGCGGCGCTGCGGGCCAGCGCCATCATCACCGTGGGCTTGCCCTCACGCAGGTCGTCCAGCACCGACTTGCCGGTGACCGCCGGGTCCCCGAAGACACCCAGCACATCGTCGCGGAGCTGGAACGCGTCGCCGAGCGGGTCACCGAACTCGCCCAACGCGGCGATCAACTCCGGCCCCGCGCCGGCCAGGGCCGCGCCGATCTGCAACGGTCGGGTGACCGTGTACCGGGCGGCCTTCATCCGGATCACGGTGAGCGCGCTGGCCACCGAGCCGTCACCCACGCCCGAGACCAGGTCCAGGTATTCACCCGCGATCACCTCGGTACGCATCAGCGCGAACACGCCGTACCCCCGGTGCACCGCGTCGGCACTCAGCCCGCACTCGTGGAACATCTGATCCGACCAGGCCGCGCAGAGATCCCCGCAGAGCAGCGCGGTGTTGCGGCCGTACGCCTCGGGGTCACCGCGCCACGACGAGCGGGCGTGCAGATCGGCGAAGAGCCGGTGCACCGACGGCTCGCCCCGGCGTCGGTCGCTGCCGTCCAGGATGTCGTCGTGGATCAGCGCGAACGCGTGGAACAGCTCCAGGGCCGCCGCCGCCACCACGATCGGGTTGCCGTCGGCCGCCCCCGCGCCGCGCCAGCCCCAGTAACAGAAGAGCGGGCGTATCCGCTTTCCACCGGCCAGCACGAACCGTTGCAGCGCGGTGAACACGCCGCGCGGCGCGCCGTCCGGCCAGTCCGGGCCCTGCCGGTCGAGAAACCCGGCCAGCTCCACGTCGAAGCGCGCCCGGAGCCCGCTCGTGTCGGTGGGCGCGACGGTGACCGTCATGACCCCTCACCCGGCCGACCCACGTCCGTAGCGCCTGGGCTCAGCCCGGCCAGCTCCAGCAGCAGCGCCTTGACCTCGGTGGCCGCGATCCGGTCCCGGGCGGCGGCCGGGTCGGAGCAGAGCAGCACCGGGGCGTCCGCCGGGTCGTCCGGCAGCCGCCCGTGCGAACCCCGCACCGCCCGCGCACCGGCGTCCAGGCCGACCGCGCTCATCAGGTAGCGCATGCCGAGCTTCTTGCGGGCCAGGGCCACGCCGGCGCGAGCCTTCGCGGCACCGGGGTTTGCCGGGTCGAAGAACAACTCCGCCGGGTCGTAACCTGGCTTCCGATGAATTTCCACGAGCCGGGCGAAGTCCGGTGCGCGGGCGTCGTCCAGCCAGTAGTAGTACGTGAACCAGGCGTCCGGCTCGGCCACCAACACCAGCTCACCGGCGCGCGGATGGTCCAGCCCGTGCTCGGCCTTACCGTCGGCGTCGAGCACCTCGGCCACCCCGGGCAGCCCGGCGCAGAGCTTCGCCACCGCCGGCACGTCGGCCGGGTCCTTGACGTAGACGTGGGCGACCTGATGGTCGGCGACCGCGAACGCCCTCGACGTCCACGGGTCGAGGTATTCCATGTCGGCCTGGGTGTGCACCCGCAGCAGCCCTTCGGCGCGCAGCAGCCGGTTGACGTCCACCGGCCGGGACACGTCGGTGATGCCGTACTCGGACAGCACCACCACGGTGGCGTCGCGGGCCCGGGCGGCGTCCAGCAGTGGCCCGAGCACCGCGTCCAGCTCGGCTGCCGCGGCGGCGGCCTGGGCCGACGACGGGCCGTACCGTTGCAGGTCGTAGTCCAGGTGCGGGACGTAGACCAGGGTCAGGTCGGGTGACACGTCGGCCAGGATCTGCTCGGCCGCCTGGCAGATCCACCGGGACGAGGGCAGCCCGGCCGTCGGCCCCCAGTAGGTGAACAGCGGGAAGGTGCCCAGCCGCCCGGTCAGCGCGTCATGCAGCTCCGGCGGGTCGGTGTAGCAGTCGGGCTCCTTGCGCCCGTCGGCGTAGTAGACGGGGCGTGGGGTGACCGTCCAGTCGACGTCCGCGCCCATGGCGTACCACCAGCAGACGTTGGCGACGGTGTAGCCGGGCTCGGCCTTGCGGGCCGCCTGCCAGAGCTTCTCCCCGCCGACCAGCGCGTTGTGCTGCCGCCACAGCAACACCTCACCAAGCTCCCGGAAATACCACCCGTTGCCGACGATCCCGTGCCCGCTCGGCGGCTCGCCGGTGAGGAAGGTGGACTGCACCGAGCAGGTCACGGCGGGTAGCACGGTGCCCAGCTCGGCTCGGAAGCCGCCGTCGGCGACCCCGCGCAGCCGGGGCATGTGCTTCAGCAGTCGCGGGGTCAATCCCACCACGTCGAGCACCACCAGTCGCCGGCTCATCGCGTCTCTCCCATGCTCACGGTTCGCTCTGCGGTCAGGCCGAGGCCGACCAGTTCGTCACGGGCGAAGGCCAGCTCCGCGGCGATGCCGCCGGCCAGCTCCACGTCGGTGCCGGGCCGTCGCGCGGCCGGCAGCACCCCCCAGGTGTACGTCTCGACGTCCAGGTGGTCGCAGCCGGCGGTCGGGCCGTCGAAGAGCGCTCTCAGGGCCGCGCGCAGGACCGGCAGGGTCGAGCCGAGCGGCTCCTCGGGTGGGGCGTGCAGGGGCACGTGGTAGTGCACCCGCCACGGGCCGGGCAGCTCCTGATCCAGTGCTGCGTCCAGGTCGTCGGCCGCGTGCCTCGGGTCAGCCGGGTCGGCCAGGCCGGCGCAACCGGCGCCCCGGGTCTGGTGCAGGAAGCGTGGCTCCACCCAGCGCCGCAACGCGTCGGCCCCGCCCGCCGGGTCGGCCGCCTCGACGGCGGCGGAGACCTGCACCTTCACCACCGGCAGGCCAGCCGTCCGCAGCCGGTCCAGTGCCTCGGTCGGCTCCTCCCAGGCGCAGGCCAGATGGGCGAGATCGAGGCAGACGCCCAGCCGCTCGGTGTCCATACCGGACAGTAATGTGACTGCCTGGTCGGTACTCTCCACCACACAGCCGGGTTCCGGTTCGAAGCCGACCCGCACCTCGCGGCCGGTGTCCCGCTGCACCGCGGCCAGGCCGGCGGCGAGTTGGTCCAGCCGGCGGCGGGCGGCGTCGGCCCGCTCGGTGTCCCACGGCTGCCGCCAGGCCAGCGGCAGGGTGGAGATCGAACCCCGGGCGGCGTCGTCGGGCAGCAGGTCGGCGAGCACCCGGGCCAGGTCCAGGGTGTACGTCAACCGCTGCTCGGTGGTCCAGTCGGGGTGGTAGACGTCGTGCTTGACCACGGGTGCCTGGAAGGCGGCGTACGGGAAGCCGTTGAGGGTGACCACCTCCAGCCCGCGCGCGTCCAGCTCGGTGCGCAGCCGGCGGCGCAGCGCCGGGTCGGCGGCCAGTTCGGCCGCGACCGGGGCGGCCAACCACAGGCCGAGCCCGAGCAGGTCGCTGCCGAGCGCCTCGCGGACCGGCACGGCGTAGGTGTCCAGTTGACCGAGGATGCCGGCGAACTCCTCGGCGGGGTGCACGTTGGTGCAGTAGCCGAGGTGGATGGTATCGCCGCCGGTGTGTCGTAGCCGCATCAGCTGCCGCCGCGCAGGATCGAGTTGCCGGTCTGCGGGTCCACGGCGGCGGGGTCCTCCAGGTCGGTCAGGTCGAGGCGACCGGACTGCCCGTAGAACTCCACCGGGTTGCGCCACAGCACCCGGTCGACGTCGTCGTCGCTGAACCCGGCCAGCAGCATCGCCTCGCCGGTGGCCCGGGTCAGGAGTGGGTCGGAACGCCCCCAGTCGGCCGCCGAGTTGACCAGCATCCGATCCGTGCCGTACTCCCGCAGCAGCTCCACCATCCGCAGCGGGGTCATCTTGGTGTCCGGGTAGATGGAGAAGCCCAGCCAGCAGCCGGTGTCCCGGACCAGCTTGACGGTCACCTCGTTGAGGTGGTCGACCACCACGCGGCCCGGGCCGATGCCGGACTCGTTGACGACGGCGAGGGTGCGCTCGACGCCTCGCGCCTTGTCCCGGTGCGGGGTGTGCACCAGCGCCGGCAGGTCGTACGCGACGGCCAACGCGAGTTGCGCGGCGAACGCCTCGTCCTCCTCCGGCGTCATCGAGTCGTACCCGATCTCGCCGACCGCCACCACCGCGTCCTTGTCCAGGTAGCGGGGCAGCAGGTCGAGGACCGGGCGGCAGCGCGGGTCGTTGGCCTCCTTGGGGTTCAGCGCCACGGTGGCGTGGTGTCGCACCCCGAACTGACCGGCTCGGAACGGCTCCCAGCCGATCAGCGAGTCGAAGTAGTCGATGAACGAGGCGGCGCTGGTACGCGGCTGACCCATCCAGAACGCCGGCTCCACCACGGCGCGTACTCCGGCGGCGGCCATCCGTTCGTAGTCGTCGGTGGTGCGTGAGGTCATGTGGATGTGCGGGTCGAAGATACGCATGTCACGCCTCCCGGGGCAGTGCGGCGGTGAGCCGGTCGAGCAGATCGGTGGCGTCGGCGGGCAACTCCCGGCCAGCGGCGTGCCGCTCGGCGGCAAGCGCGCCCAGCATCGCGGCCAACTCCCCGTCGGCCCGAGCGTCCAGGTCGGCGACCGCGGCGAGAGGGACACCGCTGAACACGCACTTGAGCACCGCCTGCCGCCAGGCGGCCGGGTCGAGGTGCTGGGCGTACGGGCCGAGCGCGGCGGCGACCAACCGGGTGTCGTTGGTCCGGATCGCGTCGTGCAGGAGCGGCACCCCGGCGGCGCCGATCGGCAGCAGCGGCAGGGCCCGCAGCACGGCTCGCCGCTCGGTCGCGTCACCGTGCTGGTAGAGGCTGTCGGCGTACGCCGCGTGGTCGCCGGGCAGACTGGTGAGCAGCAGCACCCGGGCCGCGTCGTCGGCGGTCCAGCCGGGGGCGTCGGGCAACGCGGCCCGGCCGCAGCGCCGGCCGACGGCGGGAAAGAGCCGGGTGATCGCGGTGGGCTCGACCGTGACCCGGCGCAGCGCCGTGTCGAGCCAATCGGGATCGGGTACGCCTCGCAGCGCGGCCCGTAGTGAATCCGGTGTCATCCCGTCTCCTCCCCTAGCTGCTACGCAGGCACCCCAGGCGCGCCCCTTTGCTCTGCTTCAACCCACGCGACGGTCACTGTCCGAATATCGGACGGTCGCTGTTGCGTCCGTTGAAGCAGAGCAAAGGGCGCCTGGGGGCACCTTGTCCTCGGTGGTCCGCGGGCGGGCCGCCGCAGTCGCGGCGGCGCCACGCAGGAACTCGATCGACCGGGCGGCCACGGCAGGCGCGGCGTGCGAGTCTCGTGGCAACTCCACCGCGACCAGCCCGCGATAGCCGGCTTCCGCCAGGGCTGCCAGCACCGGCGGAAAGTCGATCTCGCCGACGCCGAACTCCAGGTGCTCGTGCACGCCCCGGCGCATGTCGTCGATCTGCACGTTGACCAGGTGCCCGGCCACCTCGGCGACGCACTGCGGCACCGGCCACGGCTCCAGACAGCGGCAGTGGCCGATGTCGAGGGTGATGCCGAAGCGGGCCGGGCCGCCGAGGGCGACGTGCAGCCGACGCCAGTCGGCGATGTCCTGCACCAGCATCCCCGGCTCCGGCTCGAAGCCGAGGGTGACACCGGCGGAGTCGGCCGCGTCGACCACGGTGGCACAGCCGGCCACCAGCCGGTCCCAGGCGCACTGCGGTGACACCGCCTCGGGCCGGACACCGGCCCAGAACGAGACCGCCTCCGCGCCCAGGTCGGCGCCGATCCGCACGGCCCGCCGCAGGAACTCGATCCGCCGCGTCGGGTCGTCGTGCAGGAACGTCGGGGCGTGCTTGTGCCACGGGTCGAGCAGGTAGCGGGCCCCGGTCTCGATCACCACCGCCAGACCCAGCGCGTTCAACCGTCGGCCGACGGCGGCGACCCGGCGCGTGAGCCCGGGCGCGAACGGGTCCAGGTGGTCGTGGTCCAGAGTGAGAGCGACCCCGTCGTAGCCCAGATCGGCGATGACGGCGAGCGCGTCGTCGAGACGGTGGTTGGCGAAGCCGTTCGTGCCGTACCCGAGGCGCAGCGTCGTGGCGTCGACCGTCGGCGGAGCGGGTCGGGGCTGCGGAACGGTCATGTCGGGGAGACTTTCCGGGCCAACCGTCGACCCAGCGGAGCGGCCGCCGCGACGGCCATCCCGAGCAGGCCGGCTCCGCCCCGGGCAGTGAGCGCTCCCTGCAGGGCGGGTAGCCCGGTGATCCCGGCGCCGACCGCGGCGCGAACCCGCCCGGCCGACGGGTCCCGGACCACCTCGACCTGGGCCGCGCCGTAACGGGCCGCGTACCACCCGGCCAGCACGGCGGGCAGCACCGCAGCACGGCGAGGGGTGGCGACCGCCGCGCTGGCGGCGACCAGGGCGGTGCCGACCAGCGTGCGCATCGGGAGGGCGGCATCGGCTCCGGTGACCTCCCGGCGGGACAGCGCGGTGACCGTCCAGGTGTGCGCGGCGACGGTCACCGCCGCCGGCAACGCCCGGGTCACCCCGCCGCCGGACGCGCCGAGCAGCACATCGAGCCCTCGACAGGCGGCCATCACGGCCGGCCCGGCGGCGGTGTTCTTGGCCAGCAGGTCGTACCCCCAGATGGTGGCGGCCAGCGGCACAGCGAGCGCGGCGGCACGGCGACCGCCCACGGCGGCGGCCAGGCCCACACCGGCGGCCGTGAGGCCAGCCGCGAGACCGACCGCGGCGGCCGGGGTCACCCGGCCGCTGGGGATCGGCCGCTCGGGCCGTTCCTCGGCGTCCAGGCGCCGGTCGGCCCAGTCGTTGGCGGCCATGCCGGCCCAGTAGAGCAGCACCGAGGCGCCGGCCAGGGCGGGAGTACGCGGGCTCAGCGTGCCGGCCGCCGCCGCTCCGGCGATCACGTCACCGGGCACCGAGAGCGCGGCCGGCGCCCGGACCAGCTCGGCGAGGTCAGCCAGCGTGGCCATGGGCACCGTCCCAGCCCGCGTGCAGAAGCCGCGCGAAGTCGGTCAGCCGGGCCCACTGCTCGCCCAGCGAGTGGGTGGGCGAGCCGAGCGGGTCCTTGAAGAAGAAGCCCAGCTCGGCCAGCGGCCCCACCTGCCCGGCGGCGTGCGCGGCGGCGGTGAGCCGGGCCAGGTCGAGCACCAGCGGCGCGGCCAGCGCTGAGTCGCAGCCGTGCCAGGTGAACTCCATCCGCATGCCGGTGCCGAGGAAGCCGGCGAAGGTGATCAGATCCCAGGCGGTCTTGAAGTCACCCAGCTCCTCGACGTACTCGATGCGCGTGCCGCCCTGCGGGACGTAGCCCAGCGTCTCGCCGAGCACCCGCTGCTTGCTCTGCACCTTCGCCGCGTTGGCGGCCGGGTCGGCGAGGGTGGCGCCGTCGCCACCGCCGAGCAGGTTGACCCCGGACCAGGAGCGCACGGCCAGGTTGCGCATGGCGAACATCGGCGCGAGCACCGACTTGACCAGGGTCTCCCCGGTCTTACCGTCGTGCCCGGCGTACGGCAGCCGGACCTCTTCGGCCAGCGCGGCCAGTGCCGGCAGCCGCAGCCCGGTGGACGGGGTGAAGTCGACGTACGGGCAGCCGGCCAGCAGTGCCGCGTACCCGTAGAGGGAGCTGGTCGGCAGCACCTCGTCCGGCCCGGCGAGGGCGACGCGCAGCGCGGCCGGGTCGGCGTGCCCGGGGTGCGGTCGGGGAGCTGCCTCGGTGGCGGAGACGTTGACCACCACCACCCGGTCCAGCTCGTGCCGCTCGCGGAAGCTGGTGAGGTCGCGCACCACGGCGGCGGCCCGATCTGCCTGGGTGGCGCCGACCGGTGCGGGGCGCAGCTCCTGCTCGACCGCGCCGAGTTCGTCATGGAGCGCGGCGACCAGCCGCCAGGGAACGACACCGGCGTCGGCCAGCGCCTCGGCGCGTTTGCACAGAGGGGTGGTGGCCAGGTCGTGCCCGCCGAAGACGAGGTCGGCGAAGGCCGGCAGGGCGGGACCGCGCAGCTCGGGCAGCTCGGTGACACAACCGGTGGGCCCGACCAGGCCGGCCCGCAGCGCGAGCCCTCCGACGATGCTGGTGGTCGCGACGGAACCGCGCGCTCCTACCAGCCAGACACCTGTTCGCATGGTGCTCCTTCCCGTTCAGGAGGAACGTCGGTACCGCTAAATATAGGAATATCAGAATATTGTTCGGAAAGATATGGCCTGGGTGGCGGGGCCCCGCCCGCCCGCCCCGTACCGGGACGGCACCGGTTTCCGACGTCGGCGTCGGCGGCGACGACGCCGGACCGGCTCCCGGTCCGGGTGCGGGCAGACGGGGCTTGGTAGGCAGGGTCGGGTCGGCGTCTCGACCCTGCCTCCCCCGCAACCGACCAGCCGGGGCGTTGGCGTGCCCCGACCGGGCGTCTCAGGCCACCGCGTCCACCGGAGCACGCCTCGCCGGACGGTGGCCAGCGGATGCGGTACGGGTTAGGGCAGCGGCGGGCGGTGCCATCAAGTCCTCCGGATCTCCGGAATGGTGGCGGTCCTCCGGTGCGGCCGGGGAATCCCGGTCCGGTCGCACCGGACGACCGTCCTGCTCGTGCGCCACCGGGCCGTACGGCCCGGCTGCACGCTCTCCGATGCCGACCTCGTCCCGGCCGCGGGGCGCAATCCGCGGTCGGTCCCTCGCCGGTCGGCGTCGGAAAGCCGGTCGGGCGATGGCGGTACGAACACCGCCATCGCGGATGGTCACTGGTCAGACGGCCGCCGCGGTCAGCGCCGGTTCCACCTCGGTCCAGGTGGAGCCGAACTCCGCCGAGCGGGTCACCGCGTCCAGCACGAGCTGGACCTGCAACCCGTCGGCGAAGGAGGGAGCCGGGTCGACGCCGGTGGCGACCGCCTCGATGAAGTCGCGCATCTCGTGCGTGAACGAGTGCTCGTAGCCGATGATGTGGCCCGGAGGCCACCACGCCGACATGTACGGGTGCTCGCCCTCGGTCACCAGGATGCGGTTGAAACCCTGCTCCAGGCCGGGCCGGGTGGCGTCGTAGAACTCCAGCTCGTTGAGACGTTCCAGGTCGAAGACCACGCTGCCCAGCGAGCCGTTGATCTCGACACGCAGAGCGTTCTTGCGGCCGGTGGCGAACCGGCTCGCCTCGTACGTGGCCAGGGCGCCACCGTCGAGCCGGGCCACGAAGACCGCGGCGTCGTCGACGGTGACCAACCCGGTGCCCGCGCCATTACCGTCGACGGAACCGCCACCGTCCACCGTGGCCGCCAACCCGCTCGACCCGTCCGGCAACGGCCGTTCCTTCACGAAGGTCTCGGTGATGGCGCTGACCCCGCTGATCCGCTGGCCGGTGACGAACTGGGTCAGATCGATGATGTGCGCACCGATGTCACCGAGCGCGCCAGAGCCCGCCCTGTCCTTCTGCAACCGCCATACCAGCGGGAACTGCGGGTCCACGATCCAGTCCTGCAGGTACGTCGCACGGACGTGTCGAATCACCCCGAGTCGTCCGTCGGCGACCATCTGGCGCATCATCGTGACCGCGGGGACCCGGCGGTAGTTGAACCCGCACATCGACCGCACCCCGGCGGCCCGGGCGACGTCCGCCGCAGCGGTCATCGCCCGTGCCTCCGCCACCGTGTTGGCCAACGGCTTCTCGCACAGGACGTGCTTGCCGGCAGCCAATGCGGCGAGGGCGATCTCGGCGTGACTGTCACCCGGGGTGCAGATGTCGACCACGTCGATGTCGTCCCGGTTGATCAGGTCACGCCAGTCCGTGGTGTACGCGTCCCAGCCGAGCCGGTCGGCGGCATCTGCCACCTTCGGTGTGTCTCGACCGCAGATCAACGCCATCCGGGCCCGCGCCGGCAGGTCGTACACGCGGTTCACGGTGCGCCACGCCTGTGAGTGCGCGGCGCCCATGAACGCGTAGCCGACCATGCCGACCCGCAGTTCTCTGTCTGTCGTGGACAAGGTGGGTCTCCCCCCGTATGTCAGAACCCGAGCTTCTCGTAGCTGCTCGCGTTCTCCTTGGTGATCGTCTCGGAGGCCAGGGTTAGTTCCTTGGGCACCTGAAGCTCCGTCAGGTCGCCCAGGCCCCGACCCTGCGCGACGAGCCGCGCCAGCGAGATCGCCGACGAGGCCATCGACGGGTTGTAGGTGACCGTCGCCTTGAGCACGGTGTTGTCGGCCTTGATCGCCTCGATCGCGAGCTTCGAACCCGCGCCGCCGACCATGAAGAACTCCGACCGGTTGGCCTGCTTGATGGCGGCAAGCACACCGATGCCCTGGTCGTCGTCGTGGTTCCAGATCGCGTCGATCTTCGGCAGCGCCTGGAGCAGCTGGGCCGCCTCACGCTGACCGCTGTCCGAGGTGAACTCGGCCGAGCGACGGTTGTTCACCTTGAACCCGTACGTCGCCAGGGCCGCCGCGAAGCCGGCGCTGCGCTCGACGGTCAGCGGGATCTCCAGACCGGCGATCTCACCGATGATCGGGTTGGCGATGCCCTTGTCCTTGAGCTGCTTGCCGATGAAGTGCCCGGCCGAGACGCCCATGCCGTAGTTGTCGCCCTTGATCACCAGCCGCGAGGCGAGCGCGTCGGGGAAGGCCCGGTCGAGGTTCACGATCGGGATGCCCGCCTGCATCGCCTGGAGGGCAACGGCGTTGACCTCCTTGCCGTCGTGCGGCAGCACGACGATGATGTCCGGCTTCTGGGCGATCAGCGTGCCGAGGGTGGAGCGCTGGGCCTCGGAGTTCGACCCACCGTCGACCTCCTTGAACTCCACGTCGGAGTAGGCGGCGGCCTGAGCCTTGGCGTTGGCGTGGATCGCGCCCATCCAGCCGTGGTCGGCAGCCGGGGCGGAGAAGCCGATGACGACCTTCTTGCCCGGGGCGTTGTTGCCGGCGCTGTCTCCGGCGGCCTTCGTCTGTGTGCTGGCCGCCGGGGTCTCGTTACTGGTGCAGGCTGTCAGCAGGGTGGCGGCGCCGACTGCGGCTCCACCGAAGAGCAACCGGCGGCGCGACAGGTCGCGACTGTGCTGGGTCATGAACGACCTCCTGGGAGCGGGATTTGAGGTAGTGAGGGTGTGCGAGGCCCGGCCACCGTCGAATGTCTCGACGTCGCCAGGGACAACGGTGCGGTGCGTCAGGTTGCGGTGGTGACCCTGTTCCGCGCGAGGAGCCGAGTGAATGACTTGAACTGGAACTGCTGGACCAGGACGGCGGCGACGATGATGCCGCCCTTGACCATGTTCTGCGCCTCGATGGAGAGGCCGTTGATGGCGAAGAGGTTCGTGATCGTGGCGAAGATGATGACGCCGAGCAGCGAGCCGACGATCGTGCCCCGGCCACCGCTGAGCAGCGTCCCGCCGATGATCGCCGCGGCGATCGCGTCCAGCTCGTAGAGGTTGGCCATCGCCGCCTGCGCCGAGGTGGCCTGCGAGGTCAGCATGATGGCGGCGATGCCGCAGCACAGCCCGGAGAGCGCGTAGAGCAGCATGGTGTGCCGGCGGACGTTGATGCCGGCCAGCCGGGCCGCCTCCGGGTTGCCACCGACGGCGATGGTCCGCCGACCGAAGGTGGTGCGGTTGAGCAGGATCCACCCGGCCACCACCACCGCGCCCAGGATGTAGACGAGGATCGGAATCCCGAGCACCTTGCGCGCCGCGATGTCGTTGATGAACGTACTGCTCGACACCTGGGTCTGCTTGTTGGAGATCGACGCCGCGAGCCCGCGAGCCGCCACCAGCATCGCGAGCGTCGCGATGAAGGGGACCAGTTTCCCGTACGAGATGAGCACACCGTTGACCAGGCCGACGCAGATGCCGACCACGATGGCGGTGAAGATCATGCCAGCGGCGCCGTAACTCTGGGTGGCCACCGTGGTGCACCAGACCCCGGCCAGCGCGACGATCGCCCCGACCGACAGGTCGATCCCGCCGCCGATGATCACGAAGGTCATGCCGACCGTGACCACGCCAACCACCGAGGCCAGTTGCAGGATGGCCAGGACGTTGTTCCAGACCCAGTTCGGGTCGCCGTAGAGGTCGGGCTTGGTGACCGCACCGACCACGATGAGCGCGGCCAGCACACCGATCAGACCAAGATTGCGCTTGGCGCCGTCGCCGCCGTCCCCCTGCCACCAGGAGAGGCGGCGCGTGGATCCTGCCTTGTCACTGGCCGCGGCCGTCTCCGCCGGGTCCACCGGCGGCGACTGCGCCGGAAGCTGCGGGCGCTCCGGTGTCGCGGTGGGAGTGGGAGTCGCGTCGCTCATGCCGGTGCGCCTTCCATCAAGGACCCCGCCATCACGAGGTCAAGCACGGTGTTCTCGTCAAGCTCGCCGGCGGGAGCCTCGCGGACGACCCGCCCTTCCCGCATCACCAGCACCCGGTCGGCCAGACCAAGCACCTCGGGCACCTCGCTGGAGACCAGCAGCACCCCGACGCCCTGGGCGGCCAACGCCCGGATGACCTGGTAAAGCTCAGCCCTGGCGCCCACGTCCACGCCGCGGGTGGGCTCGTCCAGCAGCAACAGCTTGGTGCCGCCGAGCAGCCACCGCCCGACCACGACCTTCTGCTGGTTGCCACCGGAGAGCGTGCGTACCGGCCGGTTGACGTCCCGGGGCCGCAGCTCCAGGCTCTCCGCGATCCGATCCGCCTCGACTCGTTCCCTGCCGGCGTCGGTGAAGCCGAGCCGTGCGTACCGGCCGAAGGTGGCCAGCGTGACGTTGCGGTAGATCGGCTCACCGAGCAGCAACGCCTGACTCTTACGTTCCTCCGGGGCCATCCCCATGCCGGCCCGCACCGCCGCGCCGACGCCGGGACGCAGCACCCGCCCGTCCATCCGGACCGAACCGGCCTCCGCGACCCGGGCACCGTAGATGGTCTCCAGCAGCTCGGAGCGGCCGGAGCCGACCAGGCCCGCGATGCCAACGATCTCGCCAGCGCGCACGTTCAGCGAGACGTCGGCGAACTCGCCGGTGCGGGTCAGCCCCTCGACCTGGAGCAGTTCGGCACCGACGGCGTCGTCGGTCGGCCGGTCCGGGAAGACGTACTCGATGGTGCGGCCCGTCATCCGGCTGACCAGATCGCGGGTCGGGGTGTCGCGCGCCGGCAGGTTCGCCGCCGTGGTCCGGCCGTCCTTGAGTACGGTGACCCGGTCGCCGATCTCGCGGATCTCCTCCAGGCGGTGAGAGATGTAGATGACGGCGATGCCCTGTGCGGTCAGCTCTCGGATGATCCGGAACAGGTTGCCGACCTCGTCGTGGGCCAGCACCGCGCTCGGCTCGTCCATGATGATCAGTCGGGCCTCGTGCGACAGCGCACGGGCCATGCTGACGATCTGCTTACCAGCGGCCGGCAGCGACCGGACCATCCGCCCCGGCGGGATCTCACCGTGGCCGAGCCGACTGAGGATCTGCCGGGTGTGCCGGGCCATCGTCCCGCGCCGGACGAACCCGAACCTGCGGTGCTCGTGGCCGAGGAAGGCGTTCTCCGCCACCGAGAGATCCTCGACGAGATCGAGCTCCTGGTAGATGGTGGCGATCCCGGCGCGCATCGCGGCCTGCGGGTTGGCGAAGCTGGCCGGCTCGCCGCGCCACTCCACCTGCCCGGAATCCGGTTGGTGCACCCCGGAGAGCACCTTGATCAGGGTGGACTTGCCAGCCCCGTTCTGCCCGAGCAGGCAGTGCACCTCGCCGGCACGCACCTCCAGCTGCACGCCGTCCAGCGCGCGTACGCCGGGGAAGGTCTTGACCAGATCGGTGAGGCGCAGGACCACCTCGCCCGCGACGGTGTCGGCGGGAGCCTCGACCAGCGGCGCCTCGGCGACGGCCTCGGCCGACGCGGTGGCGGGGTCATCCTCGGGCAGGGCCACGGTCTCCTCCTCGCTCACGACGGAATCTCAGACAGCCTCATGCGGCTTCCCCGAAGGCGACATCACTCGCGAGCACGGCCGCGCCGGCGACGCCGGCACGACCACCAAGCTCGGACAGCACGACGGGCAGGTTGCCGGTGGCCAGCGGCAGCGACCGGCGGTAGACCACGCTGCGGATCTCGGCGAGCAGGATGTGCCCGAGCTGGGCCAGCCCCCCGCCGATCACGATCATCGACGGGTTGGTGAAGCTGACCAGGCCGGCGAGCACCCCGCCGACCCGCCGTCCGCCGTCACGGATCAGCTGGATGCAGGTCACGTCGCCCTCGACGGCGCCCTCGGCGACGTCCAGTGCGGTCACCACACCACGCAGGGCCATCCGCTCGGCCAGCGCCGGTGACACCCCGCTGCGGGCGGCGGCGGTGGCCTCCTTGGCCAGCGCGGCGCCGCTGAACAGCGCCTCCAGGCAGCCGATGTTGCCGCAGGAGCACATCGGACCGTGCGAGTCGACCTGGATGTGGCCGATGTCGCCGGCGCAGCCGTCGGTGCCCCGGTAGACCTCGCCGGTGAGGTAGATGCCGCAACCGATGCCGGTGCCGATCTTCACGAAGAGGAAGTCGTCCACCGAGTGAGCGACCCCACCGTGCCGCTCACCGATCGCCATGATGTTGACGTCGTTGTCGACCACCGCTGGGCAGCCGTGCTCCCGGCTGAGCAACTCACGCACCGGGAACCGGTCCCAGCCCGGCATGATCGGTGGCGAGACCGGTACGCCGTCGCGGAAGCTGACCGGGCCGGGCACGCCGATGCCCACGGCGTCCAACCGCTCGTACGCGCCGTCGACCCGGGCCTTGTGCAGCAGCTCGTTGACCCGTTGCAGGGTCACCTTCGGTCCGTTGCGGATCTCGGCCGGCTCGGCGTAGTGGGCGACCGGTTCGAGGCGGCCGTTGACCACCTCCACGTCGATCGAGCTGGCACCGAGGTCGACGGCGGCGAAACGCAGCTTCGGGTTCAGCTCGACCAGCGTGGACCGACGCCCACCCCGGGAGGCGGCGAGCCCCGCCTCGGCGACGTAACCCAGCGCGACCAGGCGATCCAGCTCGGCCAGCAGGCGCGGGCGCGGCATCTGGAGTCGGTCGCCCAACTCGGCTCGGGACACGGCCCCCTCGTCGCGGAGCAACCGCAACAGTCGAACGTGCAGGGGGTCGACGGTCCGCACCGGAAACTCACCTCGTCATCGGCCTCGTTCACATCGACGCAATGCCGATGTGTTGTGTCCGACACAGTAAGAGCGTCCCGCACCGCATGTCCATAGCTTCAACCGTTCCGAGACCAACTTTTGTCCGAAAGAACAAAAGCTACTAGTCGATCAAGAAAAGGATCACGGGCCGCCCGCATCCGCTCGCCTGCAGTGCCATCGATGGACACGAAACCGCCCCGCCAGCCGATCTCCGGTGGCGGGGCGGTCTGCGCGGGGCGGTCTGCGCGGGGCCGTCAGCGCGGGGCCGTCAGCGGCGGCCGGCGGAGTTCCGCTTCTTCCGGAGCTTGCGGTCGTCGCGCAGCTCGACGTACGGCTCGTCGTCGACGTCGTGGCCGGCCGCGATGGCCCGGCCCCTCTCCAGCTCCGCGTCGAACTCGGCGCCCAGCAGGATCGCGACGTTGCTCAGCCAGAGCCAGACCAGGAAGATGATCACCCCGGCCAGTGCCCCGTACGTCTTGTTGTACGAGCCGAAGTTGCTCACGTAGAACGCGAACAGGCCGGAGATCACCAGCCAGATCACCACGGCCAGCACACCGCCCGGGCTGACCCAGCGGAACCCGCCGTGCCGCGCGTTCGGCGAGGCCCAGTAGAGGATCGCGAACATCAGGCTGACCAGGATCAGCAGCACCGGCCACTTGGCGATGTCCCACACCGCGACGGCCGTCGAGCCAAGGCCGACCGCATCCCCGACCAACTCGGCGAGGCGACCGGTGAAGACCACGATCACCGCGCTGGCCAGCAGCAGAACCCCGATCACCGCGGTCACGCCGAGCCGGATCGGCAGCGTCTTCCAGATCGGGCGACCCTCCGGCACGTCGTAGATGGTGTTCGAGGCACGCATGAAGGCGCCGATGTAGCCGGACGCGGACCAGAAGGCGGCCACCAGACCGATGATCGCCGCGACGCTGGCCAGGCCGCCGTTGCCCTGCGCCTGGGTGATCGCACCCTCGATGATCTTTTGAATGCTGTCATCCGGCACCGCCTGGTTGACGGTGTCCCGGACGCCCTGGGTGGCGCTCTCGCCGAGCAGGCCGAGCAGCGAGATCAGCACCAACAGCCCCGGGAAGATCGACAGCACCCCGTAGTAGGTCAGCGCCGCCGCCCAGTCGGTCAGGCTGTCATCCTGGAATTCGCTGATCGTCCGGCGCAGCGCCGCCTTCCAGCCGCTGCCGGGCAGATCGGTGGGGCTGTCCGGCCCCGCGTCGGGCCCGACCGGCGCGCTGGCGGGGTCGCGCTCGTGCTCCCGGTGGGCGGAAGACTCGTCCGAGGCCATCGCCCCTCCTGTTCATCGGTGGTGTCGCCTCCGACATGCCCCGTGGACGGGCGCGGGTAACCCCTACTTGTAGAGCAACCTGCCCATCCGGCGCGAGGCGACCAGCAGGCCGACCGCCACCATCACCAACAGGTAGAGCACGTCGAGCAGCCAGAGCCAGCCACCGCTGCCCAGGGCGACACCACGGATCAGGTGCACCGCCCGGTAGAGCGGGGTGACCTCGATCAACCAGTGCAGCAGGGTCGGATAGGCCTGCGCCGGCACGAACGTGCCGGAGAAGAGGAAGAGCGTGAACTGTGCGGAGGCCATCAGGTCGAAATCCTGCCAGCTGCGCATGAAGGTGGAGATCGCCATGCCGAGCGCCCCGAACGCGAACCCGACCAGCACCGCGGCCGGGAGGGCGGTCAATGCCCGGGTGATGCTGGTCAGATTCAGCGCGACCATCACCCCGAGGAACGCGGCCGAGTAGGCGCTGCCCCGCAGCATCGCCCAACCCAGCTCACCGAGGGCGATCTCGAACGGCCGTACCGGGGTGGCGATCATCCCGTCGTACAGCTTCATGTACTTCATCTTGCCGAAGAAGTTGAAGGTGGTCTCCGCGAGCGCCCCGGTCATCGCCGAGGAGGCGAGCATCGCCGGCGCCACGAACTCGGCGTACGAGACCAGCCGCCCATCGGGCAGCGGCAGGTCGCCGACCAGCGCCCCGACGCCCACCCCGATGGAGAACAGGTAGAGCAACGGCTCCACGAAGCCGGAGAGCAGCAACAGCCAGTAGACCGACTTGAGCGCCGCGACGTTGCGCTCAACCACCGACGCCGACCGCCGGGACACGGCGGAGACGTCGACCAGCCGGGGCAGGATCAGCGTGACCACGACAGCCTCTCTAGATGACGAGCTTGCGACGGAACGCGCGCAGCGCCAGCAACCAGCCGGCGACCACCCAGGCGGTCAGGTAGAGCAGGTGCCCGGCGACCGACCACTGCGGGGCGACGCCGAGCGTGGCCGCTCGGCAGAGGTCGACGGCGTGCCACAACGGCGTCACGTAGGCCAGCCAGCGCAGCGCGTCGGGCAGCGACTCGACCGGGAAGAACACCCCGGCGAAGAGCGTCATCGGGATGACGGCGAACCGGAACAGCATCGCCAGCCAACTGTCGCTGGACACCGACGCGGTGTACGCGAAGGTCGGCGCGGCAACGGCCAGCCCGAGTAGCGCCACCACCGGCAGGGTCGCCACCGCCCACGGCGACCGCAACGCCCCGAACAGCCCGGTGACCAGCAGGAACGCCGCGATCGTGGTGAGCACCCGGAACAGCACGAAGGCCAGGTGCCCGGCCAGGATGTCGCCCACCCGCAGCGGCGACGCGCTCTGCGCGAAGTAGATTTTGATCCACCGGAAGTTGCTGAACACCGGCCACGTCGAGTCGCCGACGGTCACCTGGAGCGCGGTCGAGGCGATCAGCCCGGGGACCAGCCAGTCGAGGTAACGCACCCCGCCGACGCCCTGGTCGATGTAGGCGCCGACACCCAGCCCGAAGCCGAGCACGGTCAGCACCGGCAGCAGGAACGAGGAGAACACCCCCGCCCGCCAGGTGCGTCGTAGACCCACCAGGAAGTACTCGAAGACCGCGTACGCCGGCACCCACGGGAATCGTGCCTGCCCCACCACACCCACCACGACCACCCCGCCCCACCGTGCCGGCCACCACGACCTGTCTACCCCCGGGGTACGACAGGCCAGCGGTCACCCTACGACGCCCCCATCGGCGTGTCGCCCGGGTTATCGGGCGGCGACGCGTCGTACTCGTGGCGCGTCGACGCGATGATTCACTCCACATCGACGATGTGGCGGCATCCCGCCGCCCGGACACCCCCGTATCGCCGACATGGAGTCGATCAGCTCGCGCGGACGGCGTCGGACCCGACGAACGCGCGCCACGCGTCGGGCGTGAAGGCCAGCACCGGACCGGTCGGGTCCTTGGAGTCGCGGACGGCAACCTCCACACAGTTGCCGCCATCCGGGCCGCTACGAACGCTCTTGCGCCACCGGGCACCCGTTGAATCCATGTCTCCGCCACTTCCGCCATACCTGGGCCAGAGCCCGTTGAGCGGTGATCGTTGGCAGCTCAGCAGCTCGACGCGCGGGAAAGGTTGCTGCTGAACCGTCAACGATCGGACCGTGTCGACCTCGGCGGCGAAGCACAGGCCGGTCAGGCCGGGCGGTACGCGCGGATCAGCGCCTGCACGGCGTAACCGAGCAGCAGCACCCCCGCGCCGGTGCCGACCACCAGGCCGGCGGACACCCCCGAGGCGAGGCCGGTGACGAGCCCCGCCGCCGCCACCAGGCACAGCGCGACACCGAGCGGCCGAAGCAATGGATCCCGCAGCAGCGGGGCGAGCGGGAAGAAGTGCAGTCCGACCACCAGGCAGACCAGCACCGGAACGTACTCGGACCAGCCGGCGGCGACCAGCACGGCGGCACCCAGGCCGGCGGCGGCGAATTCGGCGACGACGATGAGCAGGTACGGACGGTCGGCCGCCCGGTCCCGAGGGCCACCGACCCCCCGGAGTCGGGCCGCCAGCACGCCCCCCACCACGGCGGTGAGCAGTGCGGCGATGCTGCCCACCACAAGCAGGGCACGCAGTGGCTGCTCCGCCGCCGGCACGCTGAACCAGACCATCGCGAAGATGCCCAGGTAGAGGGCTGTGAGCCCGGCCTGACGTCGGTTGGCAGTCAGCAGGTCGGACATGAAACCCCCGGGGTCGGAAGCCGGTTCGGTGAATTCACTGACCGGGCCGGCCGATGCTACGCCCAAGATCAAATGTGGCCGCACGCCGGGCTCAGCGCACCTTCCCGGCCAGGCCAGAGCCGATGAGCGCTGATCGTTGGCAGCTCAGCAGGTCGACACGCCGGGGAAGTAGTGGCTGAGCTGCCAACGATCACCCGTGGCCGGTCAGTCAACCAGGGTGCGGCCGGTCAGGTGGAGGAACACGTCCTCCAGGCCGCTGCGCCGCACCAGCACGTTGGCCGGGCTGAGCCCCAACGCGGAGACCTCGACGACCGCCGCGTCGCCGTCGGGCACGTAGAGCAGAACCCGGTCGGGCAGCACCTCGACGCGCTCCCCCAGCCCGGCGAGCTTGCCGGCGAACGGCTCCTGCGACTCGGCGGCGAAGCGCAGCTCGACCACCTCGCGGGTGGAGTGTTGCTCGATGAGCGCCCGGGGTGAGCCCTCGGCGACGATCCGCCCGCCGTCCATCACCACCAGCCGGTCGCAGAGCTGCTCGGCCTCGTCCATGTAGTGCGTGGTGAGCACCAGCGTCACGCCCTGCTGCTTGAGCCGGAACAGCCGCTCCCACACCAGGTGCCGGGCCTGCGGGTCGAGCCCGGTGGTCGGCTCGTCGAGCAGCACGATCTCCGGATCGTTGACCAGCGCGCGGGCGATCGTCAGCCGGCGCTTCATCCCGCCGGAGAGCGGCTCGACCTTGCTGTCGGCCCGCTCGGTGAGCTGGACGAAATCGAGCAGCTCATCGGCCCGCTCCCGGGCAGCCCGGCGGGCGATGCCAAAGTAGCGGGCGTAGACGGTCAGATTTTCCCGGACGGTCAGCTCCGGGTCGAGATTGTCCGCCTGTGGGCAGACGCCGAGACGGGCCCGGATCGCCGGCCCTTCACCGATCGGGTCCATGTCGAGGATGCGCAGCTTGCCCCCGCTGGGTGGGGAGACGCAGCCGATCATCCGCATGGTGGAGGACTTGCCTGCGCCGTTGGGCCCGAGGAAGCCGAACGCCTCACCCGAGCGCACCTCGACGTCGATGCCGTCCACGGCGGTGAAGTCACCGAACCGCTTCACCAGCCCCCGAGCCTGAATGAGTGGTCGCCCCGAAGTCACCGCCCGACCCTAACCGCCGGGCCCGACAGCACTCCACGCAAATTCCCGGCCCCGGTACCCCGATCCCGGCATGCGATGGCGGTGCACCGGTCAGCGACCATCCTTCGCCCCCGCGCCACGACGCGGAGCTACCGACCATGCTCCTCGACGAGGCGCTCGCCGCGAGATCCCGAAAAAGCCTGAACACGCCAGGAGCACGACCCCGAATCGCCGGTCTTGCAGTTTCGGTCGCTGATTTGCACGAAATTCCCCCTTATGCCCAGGCAGCAAGTGCAAGATCGCGCAGCAGAGGGGCCTCGCAGCACCGTTGCGTTAGGCGTTCGGTTGCTGGGCCAGGGGGCACGGTGAACTCCCGACACCCAGGTTCGCCACTCCAGAGCGCCCGCCGCGCCGATCTTGCAGTTTCGGTCGCCGAGATGCACGGAATGCCCTTTATGTCGAGGCAGTAAGTGCAAGATCGCGTGGAAGGGGAGCCTGGCATAGTTGATCATGGAGTTGTGGTGCCCGTCTGGGATGCATACGGGGCGATTCGTCCCGACCACAACTCCATGATCGGCGGGGCGGGGCGGGGCGCCGTACAGGCGATCGTCGGCGGCCTTGGCGAGGCGGAGGGCGACAGTCACGTGACGTTGGGCAGCGCCGTGGTCG
>NZ_JBEXEV010000023.1:0-106483 GCF_040606435.1 Micromonospora sp. NPDC005413 | reverse complement strand
CCCCGGCCCCGACCGCTCTCCCGCGCGATCATGAAGTTATTGCCCCGACACGCCGGGCAAGATGGCAATAACTTCATGATCAACGGGACGAGGCGCAGGGCCGGTGGGGGGTGGCCGGGGGCGGGGTTAGGGGGTGTAGTGCTGGTCGTGGGCTTGGCGGGGGGCGCAGACGGAGGCGCGCGAGCAGGAGCAGCGGGAGCCGTCCGCGTCGAGCCGAACCGTCACCGCGTCGCGGGGGACGCTGTGGCCGACAACCCGGCCGTCGCCCTCCGGCGTGGAGACCCGACTGCCGACCGAGGGGGCGGTCTCCTGAAAGCGCTGGTAGAGAGGGTGCTCGTACTTCAGGCAGCACATCAACCGGCCGCACGCGCCGGAGATGCGCAGCGGGTTCAGCGGCAGGTCCTGGTCCTTCGCCATCCGGATGGTCACCGGTTCGAAGTCGGTGAGGAACGTCGCGCAGCACAGGTCCCGACCGCAGGAGCCGATGCCGCCCTGCACCCGCGCCGAGTCGCGTGCGGAGAGCTGGCGCAACTCGACCCGACAGTGCAGGGTCGCGCCCAGGTCGCGGACGAGGGAGCGGAAGTCAACCCGGTGCGGGGCGGTGAAGTACACGGTGCTGCGCTCGCCGCCACCCTCGGCGGAGCCGAGCACATGGTCGACGGCAACCACCTTCATCGGCAGGCCGTGCGAGCGGATCAGCCGTTTCGCGGCAACCTTCGCCTCGGCCTTACGCCGACGCAGCGCCTCGTCCCGGCGTAGGTCGTCGTCGCCGGCCAGCCCCACCAACCGGGGGAAGCCGTCGGTCTCCTCGGTCACCCACTGCGCCGCCCACACGCACTCCGCCACCTCGGGCCCGTCGTCGGTGGGCACCAGCACCTTGTCGCCCACCTGCGGACGCGACTCACCGGGGTCGAGGTAGTAGAGGCGCCCGTACCGGTTGAAGCTGACCGCGCAGAGCATGCCCATCCCCCCACCCTACGACGGTTGACCGCAGTGGGGCGCGTCGGCCGTCGTCGGACGACTACACGCCGCTGCCATCCATGACCGCCGATCCGACCTATTGCCGGGCGGCCCGTCGTGCCGTTGCTCCTCGCCCGGACGGTTGAATCCGGGCCCGGGTAGGAGACAAAACGCGTTCCGGCGGCGTTGAGTGGAGGCAGACCTGCGGGGGTGCAGGGGGAAGACCACGGCGTCGCCGTGGGCGCCGGCTCAGGTCAGGCGCCCGCGAGCGGCGCCGCGGCGGCGCCCGCGAGCGGCGCCGCGGCCTGTCCGGGGCTCGGCGACGGCGACCGAAGACCGGGACGGACGCCCAGACCGGCTACCAGCCGACCCGGGTGGGCTGGTCGTAGCGGGGTCGACCGTCCGCCAACGGCCGCCACGCAGCCTCGGCGAGGCTCGGCGCCCACTGACGCAGCAGCGTCTCCGCACCGTCGTACGCGACGCAGAGCACCGCCAGCACCCGCGCGGCGATCTCAGCCGCGTCGGCCACACCGGGCCCCACCGGCCCGGGGCGCGTCGACACACCTGTGGCGGTGGCGGAGACCACGGCTACCGCCTCGGCCGAGCGGAGAACGTCGGCCAACGTCCGGGCCAGGGCGAGACGGCTGCCCTCCACCCAGTCGGCGAGCGCGTCAGCGTACCCAGCGGTGGATTCCAGCCGCCCGACCAGGCTGTCCGGCCCCTCGTCGAGGTGGCGCAGCAGTGCCGCCCGCTGTTGCCCGTACGCCGTGGCGGCCGGACCGGACCAGAGCACGCCGTCGGTGAGCGCGGCGGAGACGTCGTCGTACCCCCGGATCAGCCGGCGCACCGCGTGCCCGGCGCCGGCGAGCGGCGCGGGGTGCAGGTCGAGGAAGCCGCGCACCGCGTTGCCCGGCAGCACCTGCATCCGGCGCAGCAGCGGCCAGACGCGGTGCCCCTCCGGGACGCCGGCGGCGATCAGAGTGTCCACCCTGCGCAGCAGGTCGAGGCCGGGCTCGGCGAGCCGGTCCAGCGCGTCCATTACGGCTCCCCGGCGAGCCGGCGGCGGGCTGCCCGGTCGACGTCGGCATAGCGGTCGGCGGCCTCCCGGACAGCCGCGGCGGCGGCGGCCAGCCGACCGGCGGCGGCGCGGGCCTCCCGGGCCCGATCGTCGGTGGCGGTGGTCCATTGTCGGTGCAGCGCGCGACCGATCTCGCCGGGGCGACCGGGGGCGTCGGCGCCGAACGCGGCCTGGGCCGGATCGCTGGCGGTGACGGTGTGCGAAACGGCGGTGAGCGTGGCGCTCGCCTCGTCCAGCCGGGCGGAGAGCGCGCGCAGTGTGTCCATCTCAGGCCCCCGCGAGCGGTCGGTAGGCGGCGAACGTCTCGTTGTGCAGCTTCTCCCGAGCCCACTCGGCGGCGTCGGCCGCCGCGGTGACCGCGGCCTGCACGGAGCCGGCCACGTCCCGTGGGCTGCGGGTGTGCAGCGGCCCGAGGAACCGGACGTCGGTGATCCGCCCACCGGCGGTGACCACCACCTCGACCAGACCGTCCGGCGACCGGACGGTCACCTCGACGGTCGACACCGCCTGGTCGAACTCGGCCTGGAGCGACTCGATCCGGCGGTAGCGCCGCACCGCCTCCTCGATCCAGGCTTCGTCGATCTCCCCCCGCGGCATCGGCCGACTCCTCCCGGGTGATCCCTCACTCAGCGTGCTGCCACCGTCACCACGGCACACCGGACCGTACCGCACAGCAATTGCGCGTGTCGATGCCTGTGGATGACCGGTCCGGCGAGCGGGACCACGGCCGAGGAGTGCGGGTCAGCCCTTCCAGAGGGCGAGCATCATCGCCTCGACCGCGATCCGCGGCTTGACGTTCACCTCGATCGCCGCCCGGCAGGCGAGCACGGCCTCCAGCCGGCGCAGCGACCCCTCAGCGTCCCACTTCTGCGCGCCAGCGCCGGCCAGTGCGGCGGTGTCGGTGTGCACCGGGGCGACGGGCGCGCGCAGCGCCATGGTGAGCGCGTCCCGGTAGAAGCCCGCCAGGTCGACCAGCGCTCGGTCCAGCGCGTCCCGCTGGGCCCGGGTGGCCCGGGACTTCTGCCGCTTCTCCAGCTCCTTGAGTTGCCCGGCAGCACCTCGTATCGCGCCGGACGCGCCACGGCCGGTGCCGCCCGCGCCGAGCGCGGTCTCCAGTGCCGCCCGCTCGGACGTGTCGGCGTCGGTGACCGCCGCCTCGGCCTCCGCCTCGGCGGCCTCGATCAGTGCGGACGCCGCGTCGAAGGCCGCGCCGACACCGGTCAGTCGGCGTGGCACCGCGAGCACCGCCTCGCGCCGCTTGCGGGCCTCCGGGTCGCGGGCCAGCCGGCGGGCCCGACCCACGTGCCCCTGCGCGGCCGCCGCGGCCCACTGCGCCACCTCGGGCGCGATGCCGTCCCGACGGACCAGCACCTCGGCCACCGCGGCGGCCGGCGGCTGCCGCAGGGGTACGACCCGACAGCGCGACCGGATGGTCACCGAGATGTCGTCCGGGTGGGTGGACGGGGCGCAGAGCAGGAAGACGGTACGCGGTGGAGGCTCCTCGATCGCCTTGAGCAGCGCGTTGCCGGCCGCCTCGGTGAGCCGGTCGGCGTCCTCGATGACCACCACCTGCCAGCGCCCGCCGGACGGGGTGCTGGCCGCGCGCAGCACCAGCGAGCGCATCTCGCCGACGCCGACGGAGAGCCCTTCCGGCACCACCAGTCGGACGTCGGCGTGGGTGCCACCCATCGTGGTGCGGCAGCCGGGGCACTCACCGCAGCCGGTGCCGTGCACGCACTGCAGGGCGGCGGCGAACGCCCGCGCGGCGACCGAGCGGCCGGAGCCGGGCGGCCCGGTGAAGATCCAGGCGTGCGTCATCCCGGCGGACGGATCCGCCTCGCCGGGCGCAGCATCGCCGGCCGCGAGCGCGGACGGGGCCGCCACGTCGCTGGCCGGGCCGGCGGCGATCAGCGCGGGTGCCCGGTCGGCCGCGCCCGCGCGCAGCACGGCAGCCGCAGCGGCGGCGGCCCGGCGCAGCTCGGCCACCGCCTCGTCCTGACCGACCAGGTCGGCGAAGACGCCCGGCATCAGGTCTTGTGCTCCATCGTCACCAGCTCCGCGTCGGATAACTCGGGCTGCACCGAGGTGTCCGGGCCCTGCGCCGGCCGGGGATGCACGATGCCGCCCGGGCTGCCGAGCATCTCCTCGACACGCCGGACAACCCGCCCGGTGATCTCCTCGGTCGGGCGGGAGGCGTCGAGGACCAGGTAACGCTTCGGGTCGGAGGCGGCGAGGTCGAGGAAGGCGTACCGGACGCGCTCGTGGAAGGCGATCGACTCGGCCTCCAGCCGGTCGGTGCCCGCGTTGCGGGAGGCCACCCGGGACAGGCCGGTGTGCGGCTCGACGTCCAGCAGCACCACCAGGTCGGGCTTGAGCCCACCGGTGGCCCAGGAGGAGAGCCAGGAGACCTCGTCGACGGGCAGCGTCCGGCCGGCGCCCTGGTACGCCAGGGACGAGTCGACGTACCGGTCGCTGATCACCACGCCGCCCCGGACCAGCGCGGGCCGGACGACGGCGGCCACGTGGTGCGCCCGGTCGGCGGCGTAGAGCAGCGCTTCGGCCCGGGGGGAAGGTGCCTCGTCGCCGGAGGTTTCCAGCACCAGCGACCGGATCCGCTGACCGACCGCGGTCGCCCCGGGCTCGCGGGTCACCACGACGTCGCGCCCCTGGCCGCGCAGCCGCTCGGCGAGCGCGGCGAGCTGGGTGGACTTGCCGGCACCCTCGCCGCCTTCGAACACCACGAACAGCCCGGCGGAGACGAACGGCTCGGAGGGCATCAGTGGGCGGCCCCGGATCGAGCCCCAGAGGTCGGCCAGGACCGGGACGCCCTTCTTGTCGTCCATCTGGCCGAAGGCGCTGATGCCGGCGAAGATGCCGGCGGCACCGGCGGCGAGCAGCAGCAGCCGGGTCGACGAGATGGACAGGCCCAGGTCGGCGATCTCCAGCTTGCGTGAGCCGCCGACACCGGCGAGCAGGCTGCTCAGCGCGATGGCCAGGATCAGCACCAGCCGGGTGCCGATCTGCACCACGGCGAAGACCCGGCCGCGCACCTCGTCCTTGATCTCGCCGCCGAGCAGGGTGGTGCCGGCCAGGAAGGCCATGCCGGCGCCGGCGCCCACCAGCACCGCGCCGACGATCGCCATGGACAGGTGGATGGCGAAGGCGAGGGTCATCACGGCCGCGCTGGCCAGCACGATGCTCATGCCGAACCAGCGACGCCGGGACATGTCTTTGACGATCATCGGGCCGAGGCCGATGCCGAGCGCCAGGCCGACGAAGATCGCGCCGAAGAGCAGCGAGAACGCCGCGTCACCGGCACCCAGGGAGCTGGCGAAGAACTTCGCGGTGCCGATCACGATGCCGCCGCCGGCGAACGCGCCCAGGATGCCGAGGACCAGCCCGCGCACCAGCGGGGTCTGCCCGATGAACTGCCAGCCCTCCTTGAACTGGCTCAGCATGCTCTGCTCGTGGCGGTCGCCATCGACGGTCTGCCCCTGGCTGATCTCCTTGATTCCGAATGCGACCACCAGGGCGGTGGCCAGCCGGGACAGGGAGTTGAACCAGAGCGCCAGCTGGGCCGGCTCGGCCCAGTCCGGGAAGTTGCCACCGGTCACGCCCCGGACGCTGCGGTCCAGGCCGGCGCTGACGGCCGCGGCGAGCACAGGGGTCAGGCCGTACGTGGTGATCAGCGTGAGCTGGTTGGCCGCCTCCAGCCGGGCGCGCGGGATCAGGTTGGGGACCGCGGCCTCCTTGGCCGGGATCCAGATCAGGGTGATCGACTCGATCAGGAAGGTGGCGATGGTCGCCCACAGGACCACTATCGCGCCACTGGCACCGGCCAGCGCCACCATCGGGATCGAGGCGAAGAGCACGAACCGGAGCAGGTCGCAGATGACCATCGTCCAGCGGCGGTCGAACCGGTCGGCGAGCACGCCGGCGACCGGCCCGAGCACCAGCGCCGGAAGCAGCCGGATCGCGATGACGCCACCGAAGACCGCGCCCTGGGCGGTGCTGCCCTGGACCTGGGAGGCGGCGAAGACCGAGGTGGCCAGCAGGCCGAGCCAGTCACCGAAGGAGGCCGCGCCGAGCACGAGCCAGAGCCGCCGGAACGGCCGGATGCGCAGCACCGAACGGATGGCGGCGTAGCCGGACGGATCCACCTGGCCACCGCTGGACGGGTTGGCGGCTTTGCCCGACTGGTCGCTTGATCGCGACACGCCGGGCGACTCGCCGCTGTTCTGGCTTTCGATGGCCGTACCTCCACGTGCCGGCCCATCGCTGGGCACCTCCGGTGGAACACTCTAGACCCGGTGGGGGGCCGCCCCACCGGCGACATTCTCCTGCTCGCTGAGCCTAGGCCGCTGGAGGCACCGGCCGCAGCCCGGACGTACGCGAGGGTATTTCGCATTTACCGTCGGACAGTTAGCGTGCACACGTGGCCATCGAAAGCGACAAACTTCGCGAGCGTCTGGAACGGGCGACCGCCCACCTCGACCCGCCGTACGCGGTGGTCGACCTCACCGCCTTCGACGCCAACTCGGCCGCCCTGGCCGACCGCGCCGCCGGTAAACCGGTCCGGTTGGCCAGCAAGTCGGTCCGCGCCCGGGAGCTGATCAGTCGAGCCCTCGCCCGACCTGGCTGGCGGGGTGTGATGGCGTTCACCCTGCCCGAGGCGATCTGGCTGGTCCGGGCCGGCGTGACCGAGGACGTGCTGGTCGCGTACCCGAGTGTGGATCGCGCGGCGCTCGCCGAGCTTGCCGCCGACCCGGCGCTTGCCGCCGCGATCACCCTGATGATCGACGGCACCGGGCAGCTCGACGTGATCGACGACGTCCGGGCCCCCGGACAGCGCGCGGAGCTGCGGCTCTGCCTGGATCTGGACGCCTCCTGGCGACCGTTGCGCGGGCGGGTGCACGTCGGCGTGCGCCGCTCACCGGTGCACAGCGCACGGGCGGCCGGCGCACTCGCCGCCACCGTCGCCGGTCGGGCCGGCTTCCGGCTGGTCGGGCTCATGTCGTACGAGGCGCAGATCGCCGGCCTGGGCGACGCGCCGCCCGGGCAGACGCTGCTGGCGGGCGCGATCAGGCTGGCCCAGCGCGGGTCGTACCGCGAGTTGCTGGCCCGCCGGGGCGCGGCGGTGGCCGCGGTACGCGAGCACGCCGACCTGGAGTTCGTCAACGGCGGCGGCACCGGCAGCGTGGCCGCCACCAGCGCCGATCCCGCGGTCACCGAGGTCACCGCGGGATCGGGCCTGTACGGGCCGACGCTGTTCGACGCGTACCGTGCCTGGCGCCCCACCCCTGCGGCGTTCTTCGCCTGCGCGGTGGTCCGCCGGCCGACGCCGGAGCTGGCGACCGTGCTCGGCGGCGGCTGGATCGCCTCCGGCCCGGCCGCCGACAGCCGACTGCCCCGGCCGTGGCTGCCGGCTGGGCTGAAACTGGTCGGCACCGAGGGTGCCGGCGAGGTGCAGACCCCGCTGTCCGGCGCGGCGGCGGCGACCCTGCGCGTCGGCGACCGGGTGTGGTTCCGGCACGCCAAGGCGGGTGAGCTGTGTGAACGGGTCAACGAGCTGCACCTGATCGAGGGGGACGCGGTCGTGGCGACCGTCCCCACCTACCGGGGTGAGGGGCAGGCCTTCCTCTGAGGCCATCGCCCCGCGCCGGCTCAGACGGGCTGGGCCGCCTCGGCCTGCTGCCCCACGGTGGACCGGCCGCTGTCCGGGCCGTCGACCTGGCGGTGCAGGTACTCCCGGATCAGTGCCTTCGCCTCGAGCAGCACCCGCTCGTCGCCGTCGGACTTCCGTCGGAACGCGAGCTTGATCAGCGCGTCCGCCGCCTCGACCGCGATCTCCAGGACAAAACGGAGCTTCGGTACGTCGGTGAGGCCGAAACGCTCGGTGAGCACCCGGGCCAACTGGTCGGCGATCACGCCGTTGTTGTCCCGCTGCTCATCCAGCAGGTGCAGGTCGACCACGTCGCCGAAGTGCAGGGTGCGGAAGCCGGGGACGGTGCGGTGCATCGTGATGTACTCGTCGATCCCCGCGTCGACGCCGTCCCACCAGTGGGTCATCTCGTCGGAGGCGAACCGCTCGTCGAGGCGCTGGAGGTAGGACTCCATCGTGCGCAGGGTCAACGCCTGCACGATCGCCCGCTTGTCCGGGAAGAACTGGTAGACCGACCCGATCGCTACTTCGGCACGCTCGGCGAGCAGGGTCGTGGTCAACCCCTCGTACCCCACCTCGTCGACGAGTTCGGCGCAGGCATCCAACATGCGCTGTACCCGCGCGACACTTCGACCCTGCACCGGTACGCGGCGCAGCGGCCCGGTCGTGGCGGCTGGTGTGGACACTCGGTGCCACCCCCCTTCGACGGATGAACATATCTCCACGTCACGAGTCCGTGACTACCGGTACAACGAGCGGATCGCAATTGCGGTATTTACCAGGTAGAACGTTCCTGATATGAAGTCAGTTCATATTCATGAATGAGGAGCGCGCATGGCCGGCACAGCACCGCTCACCGCCCCGTGGTCCAACTGGGCCGGCAACCAGCGTGGCAGCGCCACGGCGATCCTGCGCCCCGGCTCGCCGACCGACGTCGCAGAAGCCGTCCGAGAGGCCGCAGCCGCCGGTGGTCGGATCCGCGTGACCGGCAGCGGCCACTCGTTCACCGCCGTCGCGCTCGCCGACGACCGTCGGATGGAAATGTCCGAGCTGGAGAGCACGGTCAGCGTCGACGTCGCACATCGGCTGGTCACCGTACCGGCCGGAATGACCCTGCACGCGCTCAACGGTCTGCTCGCCCGGAACGGCCTCGCACTGCCCAACCTTGGTGACATCGACGCGCAGACCGTCGCCGGGGCGATCTCCACGGGCACCCACGGCACCGGCGCGGGGTGGGGGTGCCTGTCCACCTTCGTCGAGGCGATCACCCTGGTCACCGGCACGGGCGAGGTGCTGCGCTGCTCCGCCGACGAGCATCCCGACGTCTTCGCCGCCGCCCGGGTGTCACTCGGCGCTCTCGGCGTACTCGTCGAGGTGACCCTGCGCTGCGTCGACGCCTTCGTGCTGCACGCCCACGAACGCCCGGCCGAGCTGGCCGACGTGCTCGGCGACCTACCCACGCTGATCGGCGGGCACGACCACGTCGAGTTCTACTGGTTCCCCTACACCGCTCGGGTCCAGGTCAAGACCAACAATCGGGTACCCGCCAACGACCGGCCGCTGCCCCGCTGGCGCGGCTGGCTGGACGACGACTTCCTGTCCAACACCGTCTTCGCCGGCGCCTGCCGACTCGGCCGAGCCGTGCCCGCGCTCGCCCCGGGGATCAGCTCGGTCTCCGCCCGCGCCCTCAGCGAACGCCAGTACACCGGCCGCTCCGACCGGGTGTTCTGCACCCCGCGCCGGGTCCGGTTCGTGGAGATGGAGTACGGCCTGCCCCGCGAGGCGCTGCCCGAGGCGCTCGCCGCGCTCCAACGGATCGTCGACGGGCTGCCGTTCAAGGTGCTCTTCCCCGTGGAGGTGCGATTCACGGCCGCCGACGACATCTGGCTGTCGCACGGCTACGGCCGCGACAACGCCTACATCGCCGTGCACCAGTACGTCGGCATGCCGTACGAGCCGTACTTCCGGGCCTTCGAGAAGGTGGCCGCCGGGCTGGGCGGCCGCCCGCACTGGGGCAAGCTGCACTACCGCGACGCCGCGTCTCTGGCCGGCGCGTACCCCCGCTTCGCGGACTTCCAGGCCATCCGCGACCGCCTGGACCCCAACCGCGTCTTCACCAACCCCCACCTAACCCACGTCCTCGGCGCCTGACGGCAGCCCGCCGGCACCCATCCGTAGATCTTGGAAGGAAACGGCCCTTCGAGGGGCACTTTCCTTCCAAGATCTACGGATTTGGTTGGCCTTGCCAGCCAGCGGCTTTGAGGGCTCCGCCGAGTTGGGTGAGGACCTCGTTCGAGTGGGCGCGCACGGCCCAGGCCGGGAAGCGCAGCAGCCGATCGCCGGCCACCCACAGGCCGTTCTGCCGGCTCATGTCCGCCCACCAGGCGCGCGGATCGACGTGCTGCCCGCCGTCGATCTCGACATGCACTCCCCACTCCTCGAAGTAGGCGTCCAGGTAGCGACGTCGCCCGGTCGAGTCGTAGCGGATCTTCTGCCGCGTCGGTTCGGGTAGCACTGCGCGACGGATCAGACCCAGGAAGGCCAGCTCGGGCAGCGAGTGCGACCCACCCGCCGCGTCCGTTGCTGTGGCCAGGATCAGTTGGCGGCGGCGGACCCGAGGCAGCCGGTTGACGATCTGATGCAGGTCGTCGGCAGCCACGAGCCGTTGTTGAAATGCGGCGGCCACGATCGCCCGCGCCTCCTGATCACCGGATGCCCACTGCGCGGCGTCCACGATCGAACGGGACGGCATGGTCCGGCGGGGTTGCCCAACGGCCAGCACATCCCGGTCGGTAAGTGTGGCGGTCCGGTGCAGCAGCACGCCCGGTGGCAGCGATCCACGTCGACTGGAGGCGGGAAGTAAGAGGTGGACCGGCCGGTCCGAGAAGCCTCGGAGACCTCCGGACTGCGCGGCGGTCAGGCCGCCGAGAACCGCCTGCGGCCCGGCGGCGAGGACGGCCGTCCATCGGCGCTGGCCGGCGCTGACCGGGCCGTTGTGGGCAACGAACACCGCGCGGTGGACCTGCCTCCACCTCCCGGTGGCCACCCGGTGCCGGATAGCCTTGGGTGACAGGTGCCGCCTCGCCTGGTCGAGGCTCAACACGTCCTCTTGGTGGAAGAGCAGCCAGGTCAGCTCATCCGCGTCGTCGCGCGGCAGCCGGCGGCTCAGAGCAGCCAGTGACGACCCCGTCCGGAGACTCATGACAGCCAGTCTCCGTACAACCGCCCCCAAAAGCTGCCCCTGTGGACAACGGAAAGATCTTGGAAGGAAAGTGCCCCTGGAGGGGCGGATTCCTTCCAAGATCTCGCAGGAGCTGGGTTAGTCCGTGGTTGTTGCGGCTTTCCGGGGAGCCGCTTTCTTGGCTGGGGCCTTCTTTGCCGCCGTCGTGGCCTTGGCAGTCGTGGTCTTCTTCGCCGCAGTGGACTTGCTGGCGGCGGCCGTCTTCTTGGTGGCCGTGGCCTTCTTCGCGGGAGCCTTCTTCGCCGCCGCCTTCTTACGCGGCGCCGGACCCTTCGCCCGCTTCTCGGCCAGCATCTCGGAGGCTTCCGCGATGCTCAGCTCCTCCGGGGTCTGCCCGCGCCGCAGCGACGCGTTGAACTCCCCGTCGGTGACGTACGGGCCGAATCGGCCGTCCTTGATGACCAACGGCTTCTCGGTCGCCGGGTCGACGCCCATCTCGCGCAGCGGCGGTGCCGCAGCCCGCCGTCCACGGGCCTTCGGAGCGGCCAGCAGGGCCAGCGCCTCGTCCAGGCCGACCGTGAACATCTGGTCTTCGGACTCGAGCGAACGGAACTCCTCGCCCTGCTTGACGTACGGACCGTAGCGGCCGTTGTTGGCGAAGACCTCGACGCCGTCGGGTGCGACACCGATCAGCCGGGGGAGGCTGAGCAGCTTGAGTGCCTCCTCCAGGGTCAGCGAGTCCGGTGTCTGCGTCCGCAGCAGCGAGGACTTCCGCTCGCCGCTGGACACGTACGGGCCGAACCGGCCGGCCTTGAGCACGATCGGCTCACCGGTGGCGGGGTCGTCGCCGAGCTTGCGCTCGCCGCTGCCGCCGAGGAACAGCTCGTGCACCTTCTCCGGGGTCAGCTCGTCCGGGGCCAGTCCCTCCGGGATCGGCGCCCGGTCGCCCTGGGCACCGGTCTCCTCGCCCTCGCCCCCGGTGGCCGGGGTCGGCTGCTCGCCGCCGGGCAGCTCCCGCTGCAGGTACGGCCCGTACCGGCCGACCCGTACGACGACCTCGCGGCCCTCGTCGTCGGTGAAGAGCGGGATGGAGTTGACGCTGCGGGCGTCGATGTCGCTGAGGTTCTCGGTGACCAGCTTCTTGAGCCCGCCGGAACGGGCGATGCCCTGGTCGCCGGCACCGTTGGAGCTGCCGAAGTAGAACGCGGTGAGGAAGTCGACCGCGGCGTGGTCACCGCCGGCGATCTCGTCCAGCTCGTTCTCCATGGTGGCGGTGAAGTCGTAGTCGATGAGGCGCGGGTAGTGCTGCTCCATCAGCCCGATCACGGCGAACGCCAGGAAGGTCGGGATCATCGCCTGGCCGCGCTTGGTGACGTACCCCCGGTCCTGGATCGTCTGCATGATCGACGCGTAGGTGGACGGGCGGCCGATGCCCAGCTCTTCCAGGGCCTTGACCAGCGACGCTTCGGTGTAGCGCGACGGCGGCTGGGTGTGGTGGCCCTGCGCAGCCAGTTGGTCGGCGGTCAGCGGCTGGTCCTTGACCAGGGTGGGCAGCCGGCGCTCGGCGTCCTCGGCCTCGGCGTTCTCGTCGTCACTGGACTCGACGTACGCGCGCAGGAAGCCCGGGTCCGTGATGGTCTTGCCGGTCGCGCCGAAGTCGGCTTCCTCCTGGGCGGCGGAGACGGCGCGGATGCGCACCGAGACGCTGGAGCCGACCGCGTCGGTCATCTGCGAGGCGATGGTCCGGCGCCAGATCAGCTCGTAGAGCTTGAACTCCTCGCCGGACAGCTCCTTGGCCACCTCGCCCGGGGTGCGGAAATTGTCCCCCGCCGGGCGGATCGCCTCGTGTGCCTCCTGCGCGTTCTTCACCTTGCCGGTGTAGCGGCGCGGCTCCGGCGGCACACTGCGCTCGCCGTACAGCTCGACGATCTGCCGGCGGGCCGCCGAGATGGCGGTCTCCGACAGGTTCACCGAGTCGGTACGCATATAGGTGATGTAGCCGTTCTCGTACAGGCGCTGCGCCGTGCGCATCGTCTGCTGCGAGGACAGGCGCAGCTTGCGGGCCGCCTCCTGCTGGAGCGTGGAGGTGATGAACGGTGCGTACGGGCGGCGACGGTACGGCTTCTCCTCGACCCGGGTGACCGTGAACGGCCGCCCGTCGAGCCGGGCCGCGAGCCCTCTGGCTCCGCTCTCGTCGAGGTGGACGACCCCAGCGCCGGCCCGAACGCGACCCGTGGTCGGCTCGAAGTCCTTGCCGGTGGCGATCCGGTCGCCGTTCAACGCGATGAGGGTGGCGTTGAACGTGCGCGGGCCCTCGCCGGCGTTGGTCACGGCGAGGGTGGCGAGGATGTCCCAGTACTCGGCGGTGCGGAAGGCCATCCGCTGCCGCTCCCGCTCGACCACGATGCGGGTCGCCACGGACTGCACCCGGCCGGCCGAGAGCCTCGGCATGACCTTCTTCCACAGCACCGGGGAGACCTCGTAGCCGTAGAGCCGGTCGAGGATCCGCCGGGCCTCCTGGGCGTCGACCAGGTCGCGGTCGATTTCCCGGGGGTTGGCGACGGCCGCCTGGATCGCCGGCTTGGTGATCTCGTGGAAGACCATCCGCTTGACCGGGACCTTGGGCTTGAGCGTCTCGACCAGGTGCCAGGCGATCGCCTCGCCCTCGCGGTCCTCATCCGTCGCCAGGAAGATCTCGTCGACCTCCTTGGCCAGCTTCACCAGCTTGCTGATCTGCTGCCTGCGGTCGGCGGAGACGACGTAGAGCGCGTGGAAGCCGTTGTCCACGTCCACCCCGAGGCGCGCCCAGGGCTCCTTCTTGTACTTGGCCGGCACGTCGGCGGCGTTGCGCGGCAGGTCGCGGACGTGACCGAAGCTGGCCTCCACGACGTACCCCGGGCCGAGGTAGCCCGAGATCGTCTTGGCCTTCGCCGGTGACTCGACGATGACCAGACGGGTGGTTCCAGCGTTGCTCGGCACGTCTCTCCCCGACCTCACTCTGCTCGTGGCCTGCCGGCGCCCGGACAGCGACCGCTTTTCGACCCCGCCGTCGCACGGCGGTCCGGATGTCCAACGTAACGCGCCGCCCACGTTTCGGGTTTCGCGGGCCGCAAACCGCTACGGCGCGGCGGTCAACGTCCGCCCCGCCGCGCTCGGCACTGCCGGACGGCGCCACCGTACACCGTGGGTAGGGCTCAAAGCGGGTCACTGTGACGATGGCGGACCCACGGCCGAGGTGCGACCCGCCCGTTTTCCGCCTGGATCGACCCGCCGGATGTCCGGCACCGGACACCGCGACGCCCCACCCCTTACCGCGTCGATCATGGACTTATGGTGGGCGTTTTAACCCCGGAGGAGCAATACGTCCCCCACCACAACTCCATGATCAACGCAGTGGGGGTGGGGGGTGAGGGGTGGGGATGGGGTGGGGTGGGTCAGGTTGGCCAGGCGTTGGTTGGCGTTGCTCGCGGCGGCGCGCCGACCAACTCGGCGAGCCGGGAGAGTCGGCGTCGGCCGGTGATCCGGTACGCCGGGCCACCCTCGCCCGGGCCGAGCAGCGTGCCCGCGAGCCCCGCCGCGGCGAGCGCCACTCCGATCGACTCCCAGCACTCCTGGTCGTCCGCGCCGAGCCCCAGCAGGAAGCCGCCGGGTAGCTCCGGCGCCCCGGCGGCGGCGAGCCACAACCGCAGCCGCCGGCCGGTCAGGTGAAAGGTGGCCGGCGGGCGTTTCGCCGGGCCGTGCAGCCAGGCCGCCGCGAGCGGCTTCAAAACCCGGGTGTACGACGTACGGACGGCGTGTCGCTCGCCCTCGGTCGGCTCCCAGCTCGCCGCCAGCCCCCGCGACGCCAGTTCGGCGACGAGCACGTGCACCCGCCACGCGGCGTCCACCTGCACTGAGAGACGGGCGGTGCCGCCCATCCGCACCACCTCACCGGGCCCGGCGAGCAGCCCGGCCAGGTCGGCGACCGTCGGCTCTGCCGCTTCCGCGCCGAAGAAGACAAGTTGCCGGCCCGCGTCGTCGGTCTGGGGTGGGCGGGGCTGCGCCGGGCCGCTGCGTCGCCGCGTGCCGGATGTCGCTGCGCCGGGTGCCGTTGTGCCGGGTGCCGTTGTGCCGGGTGCCGTTGTGCCGGGTGCCGTTGTGCCGGGTGTCGGCTCGCCGGGCTCGGGGGCGGGGAACAGCGCCGGTGGTTGCGCCGCTCCGGTGTCGCCACGCCCACTCAGCGACACTCCGGCACCTCGTCGAAGGCCTGTTTCAGCTCCTCGGAGTTGAGCTTGCTGGTGTCCAGCGCGCTGGCGTCGTACTCCTTGTTGAGGGTCTCCACGGCGGCCCGGACCCCGTCGTAGAAGACGGTCGGCTCACCGGTGCCCAACCCGTCGATGGTGTTCCGGGCGCGGCCGTAGGCGTCCCGCATCTTCCCCAGTGAGTTGCGGAAACCGGCGGAGATGGTCGCACCGTTGTCGGTCTCCGGGACGCCGGCCTGCTCGACCTTGCGGCGCGCGGTCTCGCTGGCCTGCTCCGCCCCACCAAAGAGCCGCACCAGGTTCTCCTTGGCCTGCGCCGGCGTGGTCTGCGCGGTCATCTGCTCGTCCGTGCTGCTGGTCAACTTGCTGATCTCGGAGCGCCACGGGGTGAGCGCGCCGCAGACCGAGGCCGCCCAGGCCCGTGGGCTGGGGCCCCCGCCGCAACCGGCGAGTACGACGACGATCGTGGCCAGGACCACCGTGAGCTTTCCGGCGGCAGACGCCCGGCACGTACGCATGCGTTGCAGCGTACGACCTTTGGCCAGGTGTGGCATCGGTCCGGACGGCCGGGTCCCCGGTCGACGCGGTACGTCGACCGGGGACCCGGTGCCGGCGGTGGGTCAGGCGTTGACCGTCTCCGGCCGGTGGTCGGTGCTGCCCGCGCCGGTGTTGCCATCGGCGTCGGAGTCCGCCATCGCGATGCCCTTGCGTTTGCTGAACACGATGGACGCCACGATGATCAGCGTCGCGACTACCGCGATGCTGACCCGCAGGCCGACGTTGCGCTCGTCGCCGACGCTCCAGGCCACCACGGCGGGCGCGATCAGCAGCGAGACCAGGTTCATCACCTTGATCAGCGGGTTGATCGCCGGGCCGGCGGTGTCCTTGAACGGGTCACCGACGGTGTCGCCGATGACAGTGGCGGCATGCGACTCGGAGCCCTTGCCGCCGTACGCGCCGTCCTCGACCAGCTTCTTGGCGTTGTCCCAGGCGCCACCGGAGTTGGACAGGAAGACCGCCATCAGGGTGCCGGCCCCGATCGCCCCGGCCAGGTACGCGGCGAGTGCGCCGGGCCCGAGACCGAAGCCGACCGCGATCGGCGCCAGGATGGCGAGCAGGCCGGGGGTCATCAGCTCGCGCTGCGCGTCCCGGGTGCAGATGTCGACGACCTTGCCGTACTCCGGGCGCTGGGTGCCGTCCATGATGCCGGGCAGCTCACGGAACTGCCGGCGGACCTCCATGACCACGGCACCGGCCGAGCGGGACACCGCGTTGATGGCCAGCCCGGAGAAGAGGAAGACCACCGCCGCACCGATGATCAGGCCGACCAGGTTGCGCGGGTTCGCCACGTTCAGCGAGTTGAGGATCTCGTTCCCGACGTCGCCCACGCCAGCCGTCGCGTACGCGCTGCGGAGCGAGTCGGTGTACGAGCCGAACAGCGCGGTCGCGGCGAGCACCGCCGTGGCGATCGCGATGCCCTTGGTGATCGCCTTGGTGGTGTTGCCCACCGCGTCCAGCTCGGTGAGCGTGCGAGCGCCGTGCTCGTCGATGTCGCCGGACATCTCGGCGATGCCCTGGGCGTTGTCGGAGATCGGCCCGAAGGTGTCCATCGCGACGATCACGCCGACCGTGGTGAGCAGGCCGGTCCCGGCCAGTGCCACCGCGAACAGCGACAGCGTGATGGAGCTGCCGCCGAGGAGGAACGCGCCGAAGACGCCGGCGCCGATCAGCAGCGCCGAGTAGACCGCCGACTCCAGGCCGATGCTGATGCCGGCCAGGATCACGGTGGCCGCACCGGTCTGCGAGCTCTTGCCGATGTCCTGCACCGGGCGCCGGTTGGTCTCGGTGAAGTAGCCGGTCAGTGCCTGGATCGCGGCGGCCAGCACGATGCCGATCACCACGGCGCCGATGGCCACCAGCCGCGGGTTGCCGGCCGCGTCGGTGAGCCCGCCGTCGAACTCGCCGAAGGTCGCCGGCAGGTACGCGTAGGCGGCGATCGCCACCAGCACCGCGGAGAGCACCGCGGAGAGGTAGAACGCCCGGTTGATCGCGGTCAGGGCGTTGCGGTCGGACGCGCGCAGCCGGGTGATGAAGACGCCGACGATCGCGACCAGCACACCGATGGTGGAGATGATCAGCGGGAAGACCAGGCCGTCCTCGCCGAACGCGGCCCGACCGAGGATCAGCGCGGCGACCAGCGTCACCGCGTACGACTCGAACAGGTCGGCTGCCATGCCGGCGCAGTCACCGACGTTGTCGCCCACGTTGTCGGCGATGGTGGCGGCGTTGCGCGGGTCGTCCTCGGGGATGCCCTGCTCGACCTTGCCGACCAGGTCCGCGCCGACGTCGGCGGCCTTGGTGAAGATGCCACCGCCGACCCGCATGAACATCGCGAGCAGCGCGGCGCCGAAGCCGAAGCCCTCCAGCACGGTCGGCGCGTCACCCCGGTAGAGCAGGACGACCAGCGCGGCACCGAAGAGGCCGAGGCCGACGGTGAAGAAGCCGACGACGCCGCCGGTCCGGAACGCGATCTTCATGGCCGCCTCGCGGCCACCCTGTCGCTCCCGGGCGGCGGCGGCCACGCGCAGGTTGGCGCGGGTCGCCAGCCACATGCCGGCGCCGCCGATGAACGCGCTGAACAGCGCGCCCACCACGAAGAAGAGCGAGCGGCCGATCTTCACGGCGATCTCGCTGCCATCGGTGTCGTGCACCGGCAGCAGGAAGAGCAGCACCACCGCGATGACGACGAAGATCGCCAGGGTGCGGAATTGACGGAGCAGGTAGGCCGAGGCGCCCTCCTGGACCGCCGCCGAGATCTCCTGCATGTTGGTCGTGCCCTTGCCGGCCGCCAGCACCGTCTTTGTGAGGGCGGCGGCGAAAACGAGCGCCACCAGCGCGATTACCGCGGCGATGACGACGTAGGTGAGATTGCTTCCGGTAAGGGAAAGCCCGCCGCCGTCGGCGGCCAAGGTCTCGGACATCTGTGTCCTCCTGTTACCGAACACTCGCGCCGGTGAGTGGAGACGCACCGACCGACGCCTGGATGCGGACTCGCAAGCGCGCGCCAACCCACCCCAGCGGATCAGCGATGACCACCCATTCCCGCTGGCTGCGGGATGGATCACTTGCTGACAACCCGGGTACTGTAGCCCTCCGCAGTGTTGGAGGTCACACCCAGGTGCCACCGTGTCGCGATGATCTTCGTCGCTGTGTTATGAAACGAAATCTGATATAGGGTCCCATCCATGAAACAAGGCCGCATCCCGATGGGATGCGGCCTACGAACCGGATTGGGTCAGTGGCCGACCGGCCACACCATTCGCACCTCAGTGCCGATGCCCTCGTCGACCGGGCGCACCTGCAGATCCTCGACGAAGCCGGCGAGTAGCGCGAAGCCGACGCCGGTGGTCAGCGCCTCGTCGGTGAGCGACTCGTTGGCCAGCTCGTCCGGCGGCAGCGCGGTCAGACCGATGCCAGCCTCGATCGGCGCCCGGTCCACCACCCGCACCGAGTACGAGCCGCCGTCGGACATCTCCACCAACACCGGGTCGGCCAGGCCGTACTGGCGGTGCAGGGCCACCGCCCGGGTGCACGCTTCGCCGATGGCCAGGCGCACCTCGTCCAACAGGTCCTCCCGGACGCCGGCGCGCCGGGCGACGGCGACGCCGACCAGCCGGGCGGTGCGCACGTGCACCGGGGCGGGCGAGAACGAAAGCTTGACGGTCGCCATCACGCGCCGGCGCCCGCCGGGTCGGCGCTGATCGCCGCGTCGACCGTCGGGTGCAGGGGGAACACCTGGTCCAGTGCCGTGATGCGGAAGATCTTGAGCAGTGGCTCCTTGTCGCAGACCAGGGCGAACGAACCGCCGGCCGAGCGGAGCCGCTTGAGCGCGCCGACCAGCACGCCCAGCCCGGTGGAGTCGAGGAAGTCCACCCGACCGAGGTCGACCACCACGTGACGGGCGCCACCGTCGATCAGTTCGAGGAGTCGTTCGCGGAGCCGGGGCGCGGTGTAGACGTCCACCTCACCGCCAACCTCGAGCACGGTGTGCTCGCCCACGGTGCGGGTCGCCAGCGACAGCTCCATCGGTCCTCCTCGCCAGAGCCGTAAACTCTCGTGGGCATCTAACCATTACCGCCGGTGCGGCCTGCGAACGCCAGCGGCGGCTTCCCCTTACCCCCCGGCTCGACTTTTCATCTCCGAACACCAGTGCGAGAGTGCAGGGCGTGACCTCCAACGACTCCAGCTCGGCGCGTCTTGCGCCGCGCCACGACCTGGAGGCGTCGTCCGCCGCCACCGTATCCGCTGGTCCCGGCCCCGGACCATCGCCGGCCGACCTGCTGCGCCGGCTGCGCGCCCGGGGCGCCGCCGACCCGGTCACCCACGTCGAACGGGTGCCCGCACGCGTCGGGGTGCCCGCGCCATGGCCGCCGTGGGCGTCGGCGGAGCTGCGCGCGGCGTTCACCCAGCGCGGCGTGGTCGCGCCCTGGCAGCACCAGGCCGAGGCGGCCAACCTGGCGTACGAGGGCGAGCACGTGGTGGTCGCCACCGGCACCGCGTCCGGCAAGTCACTGGCGTACCAGCTCCCGGCGCTGGCCACCCTGCTCTCCGACCCCCGGGCCACCGTGCTCTACCTGGCACCGACCAAGGCGCTCGCCGCCGACCAGCTGCGGGCCGTCGCCGCGCTGGGACTGGAAGGGGTACGCCCCGCCTGCTACGACGGGGACACTCCGCGCGCCGAGCGGGAGTGGATCCGCCGGCACTCCCGGTTCGTGCTGACCAACCCGGACATGCTGCACCACGGCATCCTGCCCGGGCACGCCCAGTGGTCCGGTTTCCTGCGCCGACTCGCGTACGTGGTGATCGACGAGTGCCACACCTACCGGGGGGTGTTCGGCTCGCACGTGGCGCACGTACTGCGACGGCTGCGCCGCCAGTGCGCCCGGTTCGGGGCCACCCCGGTGTTCGTGCTCGCCTCGGCGACCTCCGGTGACCCGGCGACCGCAGCCGGGAGGCTGACCGGCCTGCCGGTGACGGCGGTCACCGAGGACGCCTCACCGCGCGGCGGGGTGACCTTCGCGCTCTGGGAGCCGCCGCTGCTGCCACCCGACTCATCGACCTCCTCGTCGGTGCCCGCGCAGACGACGGGCGGGCACGACGGCACGACGGATCTCATCCAGGTCCGCCGGTCCGCGCTACGCGAGACCGCGGACCTGCTCGCCGACACGGTCGCCGAGGGAGTACGCACGCTCGCGTTCGTCCGCTCCCGCAAGGGCGCCGAGGTCGTGGCGGCCAGTGCGCGCCGGTCGCTGGACGACGCGGTGCCGGGGCTCGGCGACCGGGTGGCCGCCTACCGGGGCGGCTACCTGCGCGAGGAGCGGCGTGAGCTGGAACGGGCGCTGCTGCACGGTGACCTGCTCGGCCTGGCCTCCACCAATGCGCTGGAGCTGGGCGTGGACCTGGTCGGGCTGGACGCGGTACTGATCTGCGGCTACCCGGGCACCCGGGCGTCACTGTGGCAGCAGGCGGGCCGCGCCGGGCGCTCCGGGCAGGAGGCACTCGCCGTGCTGGTGGCCCGGGACGACCCACTGGACACCTACCTGGTGCACCACCCGGAGGCGATCTTCGGTGCGCCGGTGGAGGCGACGGTGCTCGACCCGGCCAACCCGTACGTGCTGGCACCGCAACTCGCCTGCGCCGCGGTCGAGGCACCGCTCACACCGGCTGACCTGGCACTTTTCGGTGACGGGGCGAAGGAGGCGGTCGACGAGCTGGTGGCGGCCGGGGCGCTGCGGCAGCGGCCCACCGGCTGGTACTGGCGACACCGGGAGCGACCCGAGGTGGACCTGCGCGGCGAGGGCGGCGCACCGGTCTGCGTGGTGGAGTCGTCGACCGGCCGGCTTCTCGGCACGGTCGACGGCGGGTCCTCGCACTTCCTGCTCCACCCCGGCGCGATCTATCTGCACCAGGGCGTCTCGTACGTGGTCGACGACCTCGACCTCGCCGACGGTTGCGCGCTGGTGCACACCGAGGAGCCGGACTGGTCCACCCACGCCCGCGACGTCACCGACCTGTCCGTGGTGTCGGTGCGCTCCTACGTGGACGCCGGGCCGGTCGGCATGTTCCTCGGCGAGGTGGACGTGACCAGTCAGGTGGTGTCGTACCAGCGGCGGAGGATCGCCACCGGCGAGGTGATCGACACCCGGCCACTCGACCTGCCTACCCGGGAGCTGCGCACGGTGGCGGTCTGGTTCACCCTGTCGCCGCAGTCGTTGGCTCGTGCCGGGGTCCAGTCGGCCGACGTGCCGGGCGCGTTGCACGCCGCCGAACACGCCGCGATCGGCCTGCTGCCGCTGATGGCCACCTGCGACCGGTGGGACATCGGCGGGCTCTCGACCGCGGTTCACCCGGACACCGAGGCGCCGACCGTTTTCGTCTACGACGGGCACCCGGGTGGCGCCGGGTTCGCCGAGCGGGCGTACGGGACGGCGTCGTCGTGGCTGCGGGCCACCCGGGACGCGATCGCCGAGTGCGGCTGCGAGACCGGCTGCCCGTCCTGTGTGCAGTCACCGAAGTGCGGCAACGGCAACAGCCCGCTCTCCAAGCCGGACGCGATCCGAGTGCTCGACGTGGTGTTGGCGAACCTGCCCGCCTGAGTCGTCTTGCATGAATCCACGTGCTGCTGGGCACAATGGTGGGAGCGCTTCCATCGATGCCTATATTGCTGTTCGCCCCCCGCGCCTGAGGAGGAGCCGTGGCCGACACCATCGCCGAGACCGTCGACCTGCTCTACACGATCGACCAGGAACACCTCACCCTCGACCAGCAGATCGCGCTTGGGTCCGCGCTGGCCGCCCTGGCTCAGGCGGAACGGCTGGAGCAGATCAACGAACGGCTACGCGACATCCACCAGGTCCTCAACGGCTGGGCACTCCGCGCCACAGTCGAAGGCCGCTGACCTCTGGGGGAGCGCCGACGATCACCTGATGCTGAGCAGCCGTCAGACGGCCCGAGGGCTACTCAGCATCAAGTGATCGTGGCGAGTGGGAGCGAACCCGCAGCAAATGTCGCGCTGTGCGAGACTCCGGCGGACCAACCCCCTGAGGAGTTCAGATGCAGCCAGACAATCTGCAGAGCCAGCACCAGTTCCACATCCGCCAGCGACTGCGCATGATGGTCAACCAGTACGAGGTCCGGGCAGTCGCGCCGGACGGCACCGAGGGTGAGCTGCTGGCGTTCGCGCAGCAGAAGCGGCTCGCCTTCAAGGAGCAGGTGACGATCTACACCGATGACTCCAAGCAGCAGCCCCTGCTCGGTTTCAAGGCCCGTCAGCGCATCGACCTCGGTGCCACGTACGACGTCACCGACGCGGCCGGTAACCCGATCGGTCTGTTCCGCAAGGACTTCGCCCAGTCGCTGCTCCGGTCCACCTGGCACGTCGAGCAGGGCGGCCTGCCGCAGGTGACGGGCCAGGAGCGCAGCATGCCGGTGGCACTGCTGCGCCGGTTCGTCGACTCGCTGTCCTGGCTGCCGTACCACTTCGACTTCACCGCCGGCGGTCAGCCGATCTTCACCGTGGTGAAGAAGTGGGGCCTGCGCGACAAGTACGTCGTCGAGGTGCAGAACCCGCAGATCGACCGCCGCCTGGTCATCGCAATGGCCGTCGCCCTCGACGCGCTCCAGTCCCGCTGACAAACCCGGCCCACCCGGCCACCCACTCCTCGGCCGCTGGCCGGGACACGGCCCTCGGCCTGGTCCCGGCCAGCAGGCCGTCGGTGCCTCGGCCTGGTCCCGGCCGGCAGGCGGTCGGTGGCTCGGCCTGGTCCCGGCCAGCAGGCCCTCGGTGGCTCGGCCTCTGGCTTGGCGCCCCGGATGCTCGGGTGCCCCTCTGGAGCTGATGTCGTAAACGCATCACGCCCGACGTCGCAACCGACTCACTTCCGAAGCGCTCGCCGACCTCGCACCGACGAGCCCTGTCTCATTCAGCCGCGAACCGGGCCGGCGCGGGCCGTCGACGAGGCGACCCGGGTCAGTCCGGGAAGTGGTGTGAACACCACCTCGACGGTCACCAGCACGTCCAGTCCGTCGAGGCGACAGCCGACCAGCCGCCCACCGTTGCGGCCGGCGATGTCGGCAGCGGCCGAACAGGCCATCGCGTCGCCGTCGAGCGCCCGGGCCGCCCCGGCGAGCGCGCCGAGGTCGGCTGCCACCGCCGCCCGCTGACCTGCCATCCCGGCTGCGGCGATGGCGGCGCCGAACGTCCCGAACAGCACGAAGACCAGCCCTATCGCCAGCAGCAGGACGGTCGCACCACCTCGCTCCGCGTCGGGCCGACCATCATCGAGTGGCTCGGCGTTCGGTCCGCAGCCGTGGCCGTGGCCGTGGCCGAGGCCGAGGCCGAGGCCGAGGCCGAGGCCGAGGCCGAGTAACCAACCACCAGTTCGACGCACTACCAGTTCCCCTCGCCAGCGCCCGGTTCCACGGCTGCGACGGCGGTGGCGACCACGGTGATTCGCGGTAGCCGGCCACCCAGCGTGCGGACGGGCGCGCGTACCGTCGCCTGCACCCGGCCGCCGTCGACGGACACCGACACCTCCGCCCCCGGCGGTGCCGCCCGCCCGCCTTCCGCGCTGCCGTCCGCGCCGCGGGCGGCGGCAAGCGCCGCCTCCCGGGCCGCGTGCAGGCAGCCCGCCTGGGCGCTGACGGCGTTGACCGCGGTCAGGCCGGCCACCAGGAGCAGGAGAAGCGCCGGCAGGCCGGCCGCCAGTTCGGCGGTGAACGACCCTCGATCCCCGCCAGCGGCCCGTTCGACAGCGCGGAATCGCCGCATGCCGCCCGCCGGCCGTCCGGCGGTGCCGGAGCTCCGATCGCGGCCGGCCTGCCGGCGCTCGATCACTTCAGCGCCCGGTCGATGACGGCGGTCAGCGCCGACTGGACGTTGCCGGAGGTCAACACCTTCAACAGGATCCCGGCGAAGGCGACCGCGGCGAGCGTGCCGACGGCGTACTCGGCCGTGTTCATTCCGTCGTCGCCCCGCAGGCGGGCGATGAGTTTGCGCATGGCTGTTTCCCTTCTCGATGGGTCAGAGCACGTCGCCGAGAACGGCGACGATCACCGGCACCAGGCCGGCGAGAATGAACGCCGGCAGGAAGCAGAGCCCCAGCGGCAGGACGATGAGTACGCCCGCCCGGCGGGCCGACGCCTCTGCCGCGGTGGCCCGGTCGGCGCGCAGGTCGTCGGCGAGCCGGGTCAGTGCACCGGCCAGGGCGGCACCACTGTTGGCCGAGCGCATCGCCGCTGCGGTCAACCGCTCCGCGCCTGGCACCCCGTCCAGCGCGGACCATGCCTCCGCTGGACCACCGCCGAGCAACAGGATGCGGCCGGCCCGGGCCAGCCGGCCGGCAAGTGGCCCGTCCAGCGCCTCGGCGACTGCCAACACCGAGCGGTCAACCGGCGCGCCCGCTCGCATTGCCGCAGCCAGCAGGTCGGCGGCGAGCGGGAGGTCGACCGCCTCTCGAAGCCGCCGCTTGCGCACACCCGGCGACTCGATCCGGCGCAGCAGGAAATCCAGTAGGAACGCGATCGGGACCGCGCCGAGCAGCCCGAGCCAGCCCTCGACGACCACGGCTACGGCGAGCCCACCCAGCGCCGCGGCGAGCCGGATCGCGTCCAGCCGCCGTCCACCGGCCGGGCCGCTTTGACTCGCTGGGCCGCCTTGATTTGCCGGGCCGCGTTGCCTTGCTGGGCCGCGTTGCCTTGCTGGGCCGCCTTGACTCGCTTGCCCGTACCGGCTGGCTGGCCTGCGCCGGATTGGCCGCAGGGGCGCGACGAGCAGGGCCACGACCACCAGACCGACAGCCACGAGAACCGTGCGGGACATCAGCCGGCCCGCCCTGGTGTCGCGCCCAGCCGTTCAGCCCAGAGGAGGCCCACGACCTGCAAAGCGACTGCGAGAACCGCACAGGCGCCGCCGACCGTGCTGTGTAGGAGCACCGCCACGGGGTCGACGCCTATCCCGTACCCGAGCCCGATCCCGCCGATCGGCAACGCCGCCAGCAACCAGGCCGTGGCACGGGCGCCGGCAGCCTGTGCCGCTGCGGCGGCCAGACCCCGGTCGGTCGCCCGAGCGTCCGCCTCGATCCGCTCGACGAGTTCCGCCAGTGGTGCGCCGGTCCGGTCGGCCAGTCGCACCGCCGCGGAGGTCAGGTGGCGCAGCCGGTCCGGCCCGTCCCGCTCACCGGCGACGGCGACCTCGAGCGCGTGCGGGACAGACAGGCCCGCCCGAAGGTCCGCCGCGAGGCCGCAGAGCTGGTCCAACCCACGTCGTCGGGCTCGCTCGGCGCGCTGGTTCGCCCGCCAGCGCAGCACGGCGCGCACGGCCAACGTGCAGTAGCCGGCCACCGCGACCGCAGCCACCGGGCCGCCGACCACGGCACCGACACCGCCTCCCAGCAGGCCGACCAGCGGCAGCACACGCGCCGGCGACCGCGAGGCACGCGCCGACGCAACGGCACTCGGCCCGTCGGCTGTCATGTCGGCGAGGTCGACGAGGTCGACGTCCGCGCGCCCCTCAGCCATAACCGAGCCGGCCGTGTCGCCCCAACGGTCCGCTTCCACGTCTCCGCGCCCAACGGCCGTCACTGCGCCTGACGCGTCGCTCCGACGGCCGGCCTCCACGCTTCCGCCGTCGATCACGACCGCGGACGTGCCGCCCCCGCGTCCGGCGTCCGGGGTCATGGCCTCCGGTCGCGCTGTGCCGGCCGGGCGCCGAGGATCCCGACGGGTCGGCGGGCGGGTTGGGCCTACCGGACCCGATGGCCCCACGGGCCCTCCCGTCGCCCCGGCCCGGCTCGGGCTCCCGCTGATGTCCCGGGCGGGCCAGCCGAGTGCCGTCCGTCTATCGCTGGGACCCGCAGTGGGTTGCGGCTGGTACGGGACGCCGGACGGATGCCCCGAGGTGGGCGAGCCGCCGGCCCCGTCGACCGGTCCGTCGGGCGTACGACCGAGTTCTCGGATCCACTCCATCAGCGCGTCGTCCGGATCAGCACCGCCGCTCCCACGTCCCGTGGTCAACACGCGGCGTCGGCGGGCCCGGATGCTGTGCACGGGCCACGCCACCAGGGCGGCGGCGACCAGGAGCAGCGCCGCCACCAGCACCGTCCCGCCGGTCATGCTGGGCCCGCCGATCCGGGCCACGGCTCGCTGAGAATCGGTGGCACCGCCACGCCACGCTCCCGCAGCAGCGCCCCGAGTGCACGGGCGGCCAGCCCGAGCCCGCTGCCGCGTACCCAGGCGGGCACCACGGTCACCAACCGTTCGGGCCCCTCGGGTAGCAGCAGGCAGACCGACTCCAGCACGCGTCCCCGGTCGCCACGTCGCACCTGGAACAGCACCTGCAACGCGGCGGCCACCTGGGCGTGCAGCGCGGCTCGGGGTAGCCCACCCAACATGCCCAGCGCCTCCAGCCGGGCCGGCACGTCGGACGGGGAATTGGCGTGCAGCGTGCCAGCGCCCCCGTCGTGGCCGGTGTTGAGCGCGGCCAGCAGGTCGACCACCTCACCGCCCCGGCACTCCCCGACCACCAGCCGGTCCGGGCGCATCCGCAACGCCTGCCGGACCAGGTCGGCGAGGTTGACCACGCCCGTCCCCTCCACATTGGCGGTACGCGCCTGGAGCCCCACCACGTGCGGGTGCCCCGGCTGCAGCTCGGCGGCGTCCTCCACCAGCACGATCCGCTCGGTGGCCGGCACCATCCCCAGCAGCGTGTTGAGCAGGGTCGTCTTGCCCGACCCCGTGCCGCCGGTCACCAGGTACGCCAGCCGGGCCGCGACGACGGCGGCGAGCAGGGGTGCCACCGGCCGCGGCACCGTCCCCTGACGCACCAACTCATCAAGGGTGAACGGCCGGTGTCGGAAGGTCCGCAGGGACAGATAGGGCCCCTCGGTCGCCACCGGCGGCAGCACGGCATGCAGCCGGGTGCCGTCGGGGAGCCGGGCGTCCGCGTACGGGGAGCCGTCGTCGAGCCGCCGCCCGGCGCTGGCAATGAGTCGCTGCGCCAACCGGCGGACGTCCTCCACCGAGCCCACCGGGACAGCGACCTGGTGCAGCCCCGACCCACGATCCACCCACACACGGGTCCCGTTGACGAGGACGTCAGTGACATCCGGGTCGGCGAGCAGCGGCGCCAGCGGCCCGGCGCCGACGAGGTCGTCGTGCACCCGGTCGGCGATCCGCAGCACGGCGGTGTCACCGAGCACCGCGGCGGTGGGTTCGGCCCGTACCGCGGCAACGATCGCCGCCGGTGTGACCGGTGTGGTGGCGGCGGCGATCCGCTGCCGCACCCGGGCGGCGAGGGTGTCGTCCTCCGGCCGGCCGGTCATGCCGCACCCGTCGCTGGCACACCGGTGAGGTCGGTGACGATTCGTTGGCAGAGAGCGGCCAATGGACCCTTGCCCGCGGCGGCCGGCGCCTCGCCTCGTTCCAGCCCGCGGCAGAGCCCCGGTTCGGGGCGCAGCGTGCCGGCCAGGGGAAGCCCGACCGCCCGTGCCACCTCGGTCGCGCGTAGCCGGCCCGGGGCGGGTCCGCGCACCACCACCGAGAGCGCGGCGCAGTGCGGAGCGGCTGAGGCCACCACCCGCGCGGCCGCAGCGGTGGCGCGCAGCTCGGCCGGGACAACGATGAATGCCTGGTCGGCCGCCTGCAACGCCACCACGGCCGCGTCATCCAACTGTCGGGGCAGGTCGACCACCACGAAGTCCCGCCCCCGCCGGGCGGCGTCGACGGTCGCCGCCATCGCCGCCGCCGGCAGCGCCAGCACCTCGCCGCGGTCCCAGGAGAGCACCACCAGGTCACCTCGGCTGGGCAGGGCCTGCACCAGCGCCGGGGCGTCCACCCGCCCGTCGGCACCGGTGAGCGACGGCCAGCGCAAACCTTCCAGCTGCTCCCAGCCCAGCACGAGGTCGAGGCCGCCACCGAGCGGGTCGGCGTCGACCAGCAGAGTGCGCAACCGGGCCCGGGCGGCGGTGACGGCGAGACCACCGGCGAGCACACTCGCCCCTGCACCGCCCCGCCCACCGAGCACCGCGACGACTCGGGCACCGACGCCGTCTGGACGGTCCGGACCCTGCTCGGCGAACCGATCCACGAGCCACGGCTCTGCGGCGGGCAGCATCGCGACGTGCTCGGCCCCGATCAGCTCGGCGATCTGCCAGCCGGGGTCGAGCTGGCCGGCCCGGCCAACCAGCACCAGCCTGGGCCGCTGCGGCAACCGGGCACGCAGACACGACTGCGCCTGATCGGCACCGAGCAGCACCAACGGCGCGGCGAGCCAACGGGTACGGGCGGCCGCCGGGTCTCTGGCGAGCTCCACCTCGGTCCCACCAGCGGCGGCGAGACGGAGCACATCGTCGAGCAGATCGTCGTCGCCGGTGACGACCAGCGGAAGCCGGCGGATCGGCGGAACGGAGGTACGGGGTGCCATCGCGGCCTCCAGCGGTCGGGCTCAGGTGTGCCGCCGACCCTGCTCCCAAACGGCCCCGCACAACGACCTCGACGGGTCGCCTGTGGACAACGCGGCGACCTGTGGACAACGCCCGCCGGAACTGTTGATCTGCTACGCGCGCGGCCTGTACGACCGCAGCTCCGCATCGAGGGAACGCGCAGCGGGGCCGCTCCCGAGGGAGCGGCCCCGCTGTCGTCGCTCAGCCGAGTCGGTCGGTCCAGGCGGTAGTGAGAATCATCTTGTACGAGCTGATCCGGACGGGCGCGAGCGTCAGCCGCTCGTGGGCGAGCAGTCCACCCGTCTTCGGGTCGAAGATCAGCAGAGACTGCGCGTCGTGCGGGCGGTCGTCGAAGGTGACCGCGACGCCCTTGCGGCCGGCACGGTCAGTCACCTGCCCTCGCCACCGGAAGCCGGGGACGTCGGCGAGGACCCGCAGGATCTCCGCGCGGGTCTGACGCGGCACGACGTACCGCCCGTACACCGTGCTGACCTCCTTGCTCACCGCGCCCGCGCCGAAGGCGGCCTTCAGCACTTCGCGTAGCCGCGACCGGTCAGCCGACGGAGGCGTGAGGGCCATGGGTGGCAGTGGAACGGTGGCGGGTGCGGAGGTGCCGGCGATCGCGGGGAGCTTCCCGAGATTCCGCTTCCAGTAATCCTGGGATTCCTGGTCGGGGTACTGCGGTTCCAGTTGCGTGGTGACCTGGTTACCGGTTCCGTCGGCGGCCTGCCAGACCTTCGTCTCGTCGGCGAAGGCGACATGATGACGACCGTCGGCGGAGGTCATCACCGGGTCGCCCCACAGCTTCGTGTGGTGGTACATGTAGCGCCCGCTGCGGTTGTCGTACTCCGCGTCGACGAGCATGCCGGCCAGGGCCCGCAGCTGGGGGCCGGCCGCTGGCGCGTCCGAGTCGAACTGGTACGCGACCGGTACGAGCACCGATCCCGGTGCGGCACCGGGCACGTCCGGGGTGGCCCCCTCGAACGGCTGGAGGACCGCTACGGCACCGGCCGCGACCGCCAGCGTCCCGGCCGCCAGGACCAGCCGGCGAGCCGGCCGTACGCGTCGATGACCGACGGCCGACTCGCTGGCACCGGCACGGTCGATCAGGTCGCGCGCCGAGACCAACGGTGGCGCGACGACGGTGTTCCGGGCCGGGTCGACCGGGCCGAGGAGGGTACGGCTTCGTTCTGCTCCGAACATCACAGATCCTCTCGAATGCTCGCCAACACCGCGCGTCGAGGCGAGGCGGGCTGGCCTGACATGGCTTCGGTAAGGCGGCGACGGGCACGGTGCAGGCGCACCGCCGCGGTCGCGCGGGTACAGCCGAGCACCTGGGCCGCCTCGGCGACCGTCAGCTCCTCCCAGCCGATCAGCCGGAGGACCTCCTGATCGAGGTCTCCGAGCGTGGCCAGGGCCGCCCGGACGTCGGCGACTCCCACGGTCACATCGGCGCCGGACGGGTGCGCCACCCGGTCCAGGTCGGCGTCGGTGATCGACTGCATGGCCGGAGCGGAGCGCCGAGACCTCCACTGGTTCGCCAACAGGCGCCGGGCCACCCCGTACAGCCAGGGCAGGCTGCGGTCCGGCACCTCGCCGCGACGACGCCAGGCGACGACGAAGACCTCCTGGGCGAGCTCTGCCGACGCGTCCTCGTCGGCGAGTCGACGCAGGCCGTACTTCACGATGTGCGCGTACTCGGTGGCGTAGAGGCTGGTGAACCAACCTTCGCCACGTTTCTCAGGTGGACCCACCCGAACCCCCATTGCCTCGGCGACTCTCACCCTGGCTTGTGTCGCGACGGGCCTGACGATTACCGCGCGACCAGGCGGTGTCAGGCACGACCAGTCGACCGTGGGCTCTCACCAGTGGGACGGGGCGCGCTCCCATGGAAAGGGACGACCCCCGTCGGGGGGAGACGGGGGTCGTCGAAGGTTCGGCTCCGGGGGGGTCGAGCCGAACCACTCAGCGGTCACGGGGGGTGCAACCGCTGAGGGTCTTGTCTGTTTTCGAGGATGTGAAAACTCGTCGTACGGGCAAGTCTGCCTGAGCGGGCCCGTCACGTCGAGTGGTGCCGACTCTACTCACCGCGAAAATTTGCTCGCGGAGTGTGAGCGCGATCACGCGGAGCGGAGGTGGTGGCGCCAGCCCGCAGGTCTGAGGGGTGGTCTGACCCCGGGCACCCGCCGACGATAGACCATCCGGCTAGACTTTCGCGCCGTGGGCCGAAGTGCCGCTTTCTTCGATCTGGACAAGACCGTCATCGCCAAGTCGAGCGCCCTGGCGTTCGGTCGGCCGTTCTACCGGGACGGGCTGATCACCCGGCGTGACGTGGTCAAGTCGGCGTACGCGCAGCTGATGTTCCGGCTGGGCGGCACCGACGAGCAGACCATGGCCCGAACACGGGACTATCTGGCTGCGCTCTGCAAGGGCTGGCAGGTGGAGCAGGTCCGCCAGATCGTCGCGGAGACGCTGCACGAGCTGATCAACCCCTACGTGTACGCCGAAGCTGCCGCCCTGATCGAGGAGCACCAGGCGGCTGGGCGGGACGTGGTGCTGGTCTCGGCATCCGGCGAGGAAATGGTCCGGCCGATCGGCGAGCTGCTGGGCGTGACCGACGTGATCGCCACCCGGATGACGGTGCAGGACGGCCGGTACAGCGGCGAGGTCGAGTTCTACGCGGCCGGCCCGAGCAAGGTCGAGGCGGTCACCGAGCTGGCTGCCGCCCGGGGTTACGACCTGGCCGACTCGTACGCCTACTCCGACTCGTACAGCGATCGTCCGCTCCTGGAGTGCGTCGGGCACCCGAGCGTGGTCAACCCGGACCGGCAGCTACGCAAGCTGGCCTCGGAGAACGCGTGGCCGGTGCTGGAGTTCCGGCATCCGATCCCGCTGGGCCGCCGGCTGCGGGAGCGGCCCGCCGTCCCGGTCGCCGCGGCGGCCCTGGGGGTCGGCGTGGGCGTGGCCATCGGCATTGCCTGGTACGGCCGTTACCGTCGCACGCGCGCTGCCGCCACCGCCTAAACCCCACATACACGTCCCACCACTCCCCGGTCGATCATGGACTCGTGGTGGGCGTCTTCGCCCATCTCGCGCCTTTTGTGAGGCACCACAACACCATGATCGACGCCCCGATGGCGGGCAGGGTCGGGGTGTTCGGCGCGACCGGCCGCGCTCAGGCGGCGGCGAGGATTTCGTCACCGATGGCGGTGAGCTGGTCGGCGCCCACCTCCACGGCCGCCATGTAGTGCCGCAGCCAGGAGCGCAGCCCGTCCGGGGTGCCGGTGGCGAAGGCACCGGCCGAGCCGACATACTCGGGCTCCCGCTCGCGGTGCCCGACGTCGACGGCGAGCAGGCCACGCGGGTCGAGGCCGCTGGCGAGCAGCACCAGCCGGGCGGCCCCTCGGGCCACCACGCCGGACGGCCCGGCGAACGGGCGCAGGTTCAGCAACTCCCCGTGTACGACGGCGGCGAGCACCAACGGGGAGACCTTCGTGCCGCCGACGACCAGCCCGGCCAACCCGTCCAGCCGGGTGGCGACCACCGGGTCGGCCACCGGGCGGCCCAGCTCGGCTTCCGGCACCATGTCCCGGGCGGCGAGTACGTGCAGCTTCGCGAGAGCCTGCCGGGGGGCCTTCGGCCAGAGCTCGCTCAGACCGGGCAGCGCCCCGGCGACCCGTAGCGCCCCCTGGAGCACGGGGTCGGTGACCGTGCCGGCGCGGACCGCCTCGCGTTCGTGCGCGGCCCCTTCAAGGGCGGCGCTGGCCACCGCGGAGCGGAGACTGACCTCTGCCGCGACCTGGCCACCGTTTCGGCGCAGCGCACGGTGCCCGAGCGCCTGGTCGAACCGCTCGCGGGCCCGCTCGACGGCGGTGGCGATGTCGGCGAGCGCGAGCAGGGGCGCGAGCGGGTCGGTGGTCACCCCGCCACGCTAGCGACCCGGCCCGGCCGTCCGGGCCGCACCCGCTCGCAACGCGACCGAAGCCACCCGCCCCGGCCCTGCACCACCGGCCGTGCCGCCCACGACGACCTGCCGGACTCTCCACGCAGCGCACGACCCGCTCCACGCTGACGAGCGAGCCACGCACGACCGCTCCACCCGGACGAGCACGCCACGCACGACCCGCGGCGCCCGGACGAGCACGCCACGCACGGCCCGCGGCGCCCGGATGAGCACGCCACGCACGGCCGCCGAGCCCAATCGGGGCAAGGTCAACACGAGATGGCCGATGTCGCGGTATCCGCCCCGCCCGATACCGCGATGTCGCCGACCTCGTGTTGATCGAGCCGCGCCGGGGCAGGAGGCACGCCGCGCCGGAAGCGGGAGGCAAGCCACGCCCGAGCAGGAGGCAAGCCACGCCCGAGCAGGAGGCAAGCCACGCCCGAGCAGGAGGCAAGCCACGCCCGAGCAGGAGGCAAGCCACGCCGGGCCAGGAGGCACGCCTCGCGCCGGGCAGGAGGCACGCCGCGCCGGAAGCGGGAGGCACGCCGCACCCGAGCAGGAGGCACGCCGCACCGGGACAGGAGGACAAGCCACTCGGGGCGGGAGGGACGATCAGGGTCGGGCGTGCGGGCGGATACGGGCTGCGACGGCCGTCGGGCGCGCGGCGGGGGCCGCTTGGCGCGACGGAGTGGGCAGCCGTCGCCGGTCGAGAGCCCCACGACTACCCTCGTGCCCACGAGGCGCAGGTCACCCCGAGGACAAGGAGTCACGGCATGAGCGAGGCATTGGCCAATCTGCTGAACGAGACGCGCCAGTTCCCCCCGCCGGCCGAACTCGCCGCGCACGCAAACGTCACCATCGACGCGTACGCCGAGGCCGAGGCCGACCGGCTCGCCTTCTGGGCGAAGCAGGCCGAGCGTCTGGCCTGGTCGAAGAAGTGGGACCAGGTGCTCGACTGGTCGAACCCGCCGTTCGCGAAGTGGTTTGTCGGCGGGCAGCTCAACGTGGCGTACAACTGCCTGGACCGGCACGTCGAGGCGGGCCGGGGTGACAAGGTCGCCATCCACTGGGAGGGCGAGCCGGGCGACACCCGCACCATCACGTACGCCGACCTGCACGAGCTGACCTGCCGGGCGGCGAACGCGCTCACCGATCTGGGGGTGACCGCCGGTGACCGGGTGGCCATCTACATGCCGATGATCCCGGAGGCGGCGGTCGCCATGTTGGCGTGCGCCCGGGTCGGCGCCACGCACAGTGTGGTCTTCGGCGGCTTCTCCGCCGACTCGCTGAGCAACCGGATCCAGGACGCCAGCGCCAAGGTGGTGATCACCGCGGATGGTGGTTACCGGCGCGGCAAGCCGTCGGCGCTGAAGCCCACCGTGGACGAGGCGGTGGCGAGCTGTCCGTCGGTGGAGCACGTGCTGGTGGTCCGCCGCACCGGCGAGGAGGTGGCCTGGTCGGAGAAGGACCACTGGTGGCACGAGACGGTGGAGACGGCGTCGGCGGAGCACACCGCGCAGCCGTTCGACGCCGAGCACCCGCTGTTCATCCTCTACACCAGCGGCACCACGGCCCGGCCGAAGGGCATCCTGCACACCACCGGCGGCTACCTCACCCAGACGTCGTACACGACGCACGCGGTCTTCGACCTGAAGCCGGAGACGGACGTCTACTGGTGCACCGCCGACATCGGCTGGGTCACCGGGCACTCCTACATCGTGTACGGCCCGCTCTCCAACGGTGCCACGCAGGTGATGTACGAGGGCACCCCGGACACTCCGCACAAGGGCCGGTTCTGGGAGATCATCGACAGGTACGGGGTGAGCATCCTCTACACCGCCCCCACCCTGATCCGGACGATGATGAAGTGGGGCGACGACATCCCGGCCGGCTTCGATCTGTCCTCGCTGCGCCTGCTGGGCAGCGTCGGTGAGCCGATCAACCCCGAGGCGTGGATCTGGTACAGGCAGCACATCGGCCGGGGCGAGCTGCCCGTCGTGGACACCTGGTGGCAGACGGAGACGGGCGCCATCATGATCTCCCCGTTGCCGGGGGTGACCGCAGCCAAGCCGGGTTCGGCGATGGCCCCACTGCCGGGCATCGTGGCCGACGTGGTGGACGACCAGGGCCAGTCGGTGCCCAATGGCGGTGGCGGTTACCTGGTGCTGCGCGAACCGTGGCCGTCGATGCTGCGCACCATCTGGGGTGACGACAACCGGTTCCTGGAGACGTACTGGTCGCGGTTCGAGGGCATGTACTTCGCCGGGGACGGGGCGAAGAAGGACGACGACGGGCACATCTGGCTGCTCGGCCGGGTGGACGACGTGATGCTGGTGTCCGGGCACAACATCTCGACGACCGAGGTGGAGTCGGCGCTGGTGTCGCACCCGTCGGTGGCCGAGGCGGCGGTCGTGGGCGCCACCGACCCCACCACCGGTCAGGCGATCGTCGCGTTCGCCATTCCGCGTGGCAGCACGGACATCGTCGGCGAGGCGGGTGAGCAGCTCATCGCCGACCTGCGCAACCACGTGTCGAAGACGCTCGGCCCGATCGCCAAGCCGCGGCAGATCATGCTGGTGTCGGAGCTGCCGAAGACCCGCTCCGGCAAGATCATGCGCCGGCTGCTGCGGGACGTGGCGGAGAACCGGTCGTTGGGCGACGTGACCACGTTGCAGGACTCGTCGGTGATGGATCTGATCTCCTCCGGGATGAGCGGCACGAAGTCCGACGAGGACTGACGGTAGGCGTACCCCAGCGGTGGGTGGCGGTCCGGACGGACCGTCACCCACCGCTGTCTTTTGTGGAGGTACGCCGGCAGCGCCCCACCCGGACCGGGGGACATCGGTGAATCACAACGGCCGAACGCATAACGCATCGATCACGATCCCGCCGTACGGGTTGTTTGTCATTTAGTTTCACGCTGGTCGGGCGGTCTCGATGCGCCTCAGCGCACCCTGATCCGGCCGACGTCCTCTGCCCGAGAAACGGAGTGGCATGAACAAAAACTCCCAAACGAGGTCGCGCCGACGACTACTCGTCGCGCTGCCCGTCATCGCCCTCGCCGCCACATCACTGACCGTGAGTGGCAGCGCGGCTGCCCAGTCGTCGTCCAGCACCCCCCGGGCGGTGATCGGGGCCGACGAGCACTACATCAACTACGCCGAGCCCGAGGTGCAGCCGGACACCACCGGCCGTGAGGTCAAGGGCAAGGGTGGCGTCTACACCCCTGCCGCGGAGTCCGCGCGCGCGTTCGACCAGAAGCACGCCCGGGGCAACCCGGTGACCGCGCGGCAGCTGGCCAAGGACGAGGCCAAGTCGATCAAGACGGGCCAGAACCCCCGTAAGTTCAAGAAGGCGCCGACCACCCAGACGGCGAAGCTGCTGACGCTGCTGGTCGAGTTCAACGACAAGGCCAACGACGACTTCACCGGCGTGATGGTCCCCAAGACGGTCTTCGAGGACCGGACCTGCGTCCCCGGCACCGTCCAGAACGGGCCGAAGCACAACAACATCCCGAACCCGGCGACCCTGCCCCACGAGGACAACAACTCGATGTGGGTGCCGAACTTCTCGCCGACGCACTACAACAAGATGCTCTACAGCAAGAACGGCATCACCGAGCGGGTCCGCACCGACCTGCGGGGCCCGGACGGCAAGAAGGGTGTCGACCTGTCCGGTCGCACCATGCACAACATGTACCTGGAGATGTCCAAGAACGCGTACACGGTGGACGGGCAGGCCAGCCCGTGGATCAGCGTGCCGCACTCGGAGGGCTGGTACGCCGCCAACCGCTGCTTCCAGGATGAGACCGGCGCCTGGGTCGCCGGCCGTGAGCAGTCGATGAACGGCCACCCGGACAACCCGGCCGGCGCGGGCCGACTGGCGACCGACGCCATCGACGCGCTCGTCGCGAAGGACCCGAACTTCCCCTGGGCCGACTACGACATCGAGGACCAGGCCGACCGCGACGGTGACGGCAACGTCTTCGAGCCGGACGGTGTGATCGACCACCTCGTGCTGGTGCACGCCGGTCAGGGCAAGTCGCGCGGCGGTGGCGCCGAGGGTGTGTACGCCGTGTGGGCGCACTCCTCCACGGTCGCCGGTGGCTACACCATCCCGGGCACCAACCTCAAGGCGTCGAACTACATCGTGCAGCCGGAGGACGCCGGTGTCGGCGTCTTCGCCCACGAGTTCGGCCACGACCTGGGCCTGCCGGACCTCTACGACACGTCCGGCAACGCCGACTCCGACGTGGACTTCTGGGACCTGATGGCCTCAGGCTCACACTCGGGTGAGATCTTCCAGGCGCTGCCGACGCACATGGGCATCTGGGACAAGTGGGTGCTCGGCTGGGCCGACCCGCTGACGATCCGCCCCGGGTCGAACCCCCGCGAGGTGAAGCTCGGCCAGACGTCGCGGACCCCGATCGACTCCGAGGACGGCATCAAGGTCGACCTGCCGGACAAGGTGACCACGCTGGCCACGCCGCACAGCGGCACGAAGATGTGGCACAGCAACAACGACCAGGAGTGGGCCGACGTCAAGCTGAGCCGCTCGGTCGACGTGCCGGCGGCCGCGGACTCGAAGTTCTGGATGTGGAACAACTACATCATCGAGCAGGACTGGGACTACGGCTTCGTCGAGCTCTCGACGGACGGCGGCACGTCCTGGACCGAGCAGAAGGTGTACAACGAGGCCGGCACCGTGGTCACCACGCCGGACGGCTACCCGGACCCGAACGGCAGGATGAACGACTTCGGCGGCAAGAAGTACGGCCTGACCGGCAGCACCAACGGCTGGCGGCACGACTACGTCGACCTGTCGGCGTACGCCGGGACGACCGTCCAGGTGCGGCTGCGCCTCGCCACCGACGAGGCGTTCGAGGAGCGCAACTGGTTCGCCGACGACTTCTCGGTCACCGGCGGCGGTGCCACCACCTGGAGTGACGACGTCGAGGGCGGCGACAACGGCTGGACCGCCACCGGCGGCACCTTCGTCGACACCACCGGCGCGGGCTGGAAGGTCTCCGGTGGCACCGAGATCCACGCCCAGTACTACCTGGCGGAGTGGCGCAACTTCGACGGGTTCGACGAGGGCCTGAAGTACGCCTACGACACGATCTACTCGCACGAGGCGTGGAAGGTCGATCGGATCTCGTACAACGCGCCCGGCATGCTGGTCTGGTACCGGGACACCGCGCTCGGCGACGTCAACCACGTCACCGGGCAGATGACCGCCCTGCCCAGCTACGGCGCGAAGGGCGGGTTGCTCATCGTCGACTCGCACTTCGACCCGTACCGCCGCACGGGCACGGCGGCCGAGAAGGACCCGTCGGTGACGGACAACCTGCCCAGCCGTCCGCAGTCGTCGAACGCGGCCTTCACGCTGCAGCGCACGTACCCCTTCACGGAGTGCCTGGAGGCGGCGGACGAGCCGTACAGCGCGTACTGCACCAAGTTCAAGGGGCAGCCGCCGGTGAAGGCGTTCACTGACGCCAAGGGCTGGTACCCGGGCATCGAGATGCGCGATGGTGCCGCGTACGCCCGGGACAACGACGCGTCGGTGGTCCTGCCGTCGCGCAACAACGCGCCGTACACCACCCGGGTCACCCACCCGGACGGCAGCCCGGCGCCGGAGTTCTACGGCGTGACCCTGGGCGGCGGCGCGATCGTGCTGGGCACCGGCAACCCCGGCGACCAGGGCGTGAACTACGGCGTCTCGCTCACCATCAAGAAGGCCGCGCGGGACAACTCGTCCGCCACGATCTTCGTCACCCCGGCGAAGAAGTGACAGTTCTGCTGAGCGGTATCTGACAACAGCGGTGACGGTGGGGCCGGTGGCGGAGAAGCCAACGGCCCCACTGTCGTATGTGCGATCACGTCAATCGAAAAGTGTCGTTGTATACGCCCGCGTCGGGTCCTCGCTGGTCAACGTGGCTGATGAAGCGCGGGTGTGTGACGGTGAAAAGCATTCCCAACAAAATCTTGCAACAAATCGACGCGTGCGTCTTCCCACCCGTCCCAGCAGTGTCTATGTTCACCATTGGTCCCACTAGTGGGATCGATCTCCCACCGGCCCGTACCCCCGTTGGGCCGGTTCCCTCACACCGGAGGTACCACGTGCGCAAAGTCGCAGTGGGTCTGCTCGGGCTCTCACTGACGGCGACAGGCCTGGCTTTCGGCCCGTCCGCCTCGGCGGCGCCTGCGCCCAAACTGCCGGCAGCAGCACCGACTGCTGCCGAACCGCAGGCGCTGAAGGACGAACTCCCCGACAAGCTCGAGGACAAGCGCCGGGCGATGCTTCAGCAGGGTCTCAGCGACGTGCTGAGCGGTCGCAGCAAGCCGATCGAGCGCAACGGAAGCACGGTTGTCAAGGTCGGCGAGACGAGCGGGACGGGCACCAACGCCCGCTCCGCCGCTGGCGCGAAGAAGACCAAGGACCAGTACGTCGAGCTCAAGCGTGAGCGGACCGACAAGATCTTCGTGATCCTGGCCGAGTTCGGTGACGAGCGGCACCCGTCCTACCCGGACAAGGACACGGACCCCAACATCGCGGGTCCGGCCACCTTCGAGGGGCCGCTGCACAACAAGATCCCGGAGCCCAACCGGGCCGTGGACAACTCCACCATCTGGCAGCCGGACTTCAGCCCGGAGCACTTCCGCCAGGTCTACTTCGGCACCAACCCGGGCGACGAGTCGCTCAAGCAGTACTACGAGGCACAGTCCTCGGGTCGCTACACCGTCGAGGGTGAGGTGACCGACTGGGTGAAGGTCCGGTACAACGAGGCCCGCTACGGTCGCTCCGACGACCCGAAGGCCGACGACGACCCGACCGGCGACCCCGCCGTCTGCGGCGACAACGTCTGCTCGAACACCTGGGCTCTGATCCGCGACGCCGCGAACCAGTGGGTCGTCGACCAGAAGGCCAAGGGCCGGACGGACGCGCAGATCGCCGAGGAGATGAAGTCCTTCGACCAGTGGGACCGGTTCGACTACGACGGCGACGGCGACTTCAACGAGTCGGACGGCTACATCGACCACTTCCAGATCGTCCACTCCGGCGGCGACCAGGCCGACGGTGACCCGCAGCAGGGTGAGGACGCCATCTGGAGCCACCGTTGGTCGGCCTTCAACAGCTCGCCCGTCGGCCCGCCGAACTTCCCGATCGGCGGCACCCAGATCGGCAACACCGGCGTCTGGATCCGCGACTACACGATCCAGCCGGAAAACGGCGGCCGCAGCGTCTTCTACCACGAGTACGGCCACGACCTGGGCCTGCCGGACGACTACGGACCGGCGGACAACAACAACGAGCACTGGACCCTGATGGCCCAGAGCCGGCTCGGCGCCAAGAACGACGTGGGCATCGGCGACCGTGGCGGCGACCTCGGTGCGTGGAACAAGCTCCAGCTCGGCTGGCTCGACTACGAGGTGATCGTCGCCGGGGACAAGCGCACGCTGAAGCTCGGCCCGCAGGAGTACAACTCGAAGGAAGCACAGGCCGCCGTGGTCGTGCTGCCCCAGAAGGAATACACGTTCAACTACGGCGCGCCCTTCGAGGGCGCGAAGCAGTACTTCACCGGTAACGAGGACAACCTCGACAGCAAGATGACGAGGACGTTCGACCTCACCGGCAAGTCGTCTGCCTCGATGTCCCTCAAGGGCAAGTACGCCATCGAGGAGAACTACGACTTCCTCTACTTTGAGGCGTCGACGGACGGCGGTCAGACCTGGGCCGACCTGGACGGCACGGTCAACGGCGCGCCGATCGGTGTCGACAACGCCGGTCGCCCGGCCCTCGACGGCACCAGCAACGGCGCGTGGGCGGACATCAACATCCCGCTGACCTCGCTCGCCGGCAAGGTCGCTCAGGTTCGCCTGCACTACGTCACCGACGGTGGCGTCTCGTCCGGTGGCTTCTTCGGTGACGCGATCACCGTGACGGCCGACGGTCAGACCGTGTTCAGCGACGGCGCCGAGACCGCCGCCGGTTGGACCCTGGAGAACTTCCAGGTGGTCGGGGCGACCTACACCCGCCTGTTCGACAACTTCTACATCGCGGGCAACCGGTCGTACGTCTCGTACGACAAGTACCTGAAGACCGGCCCGTACTTCTTCGGCTACGCGAACACCCGCCCGGACTGGGTGGACCACTACGCGTACCAGGAGGGCCTGCTCATCTCGTACTGGAACACCCGCTGGACCGACAACAACACGGTCGCCCACCCGGGTGAGGGTCGCAACCTGTACATCGACGCGCACCCGCGCCCGATCTACAACCTGACCGGTGCTCCGTGGCGGGCCCGCGTCCAGGTGTACGACGCACCGTTCAGCCTCAACAAGGCCGACTCGTTCACCCTGCACCTCAACAGCCAGCCGCAGTACATCCGTGGCCAGGCTGCCGAGCCGCTGTTCGACGACACCAAGAAGTACTTCTACGCGGAGCTGCCGAACCACGGCGTCACGCTCCCCGCAGCCGGTGTCAAGATCAAGGTTCTGGAGCAGGACGGCACCGCGATGAAGATCCGTATCTCCTAGTTTCTTCAGCAGTAGACGGCAGCGGCGCCCGGGATTCCCGGGCGCCGTTGCCGTTTCCGAGGCTCGCTGCCGGCCGCCCCAGTACTGAGCTCTGCGGTCCGCCGGAACCAGGGTGCCACGACCGGCGTCGAAGAGGCGTGCCCACAGCCCCCCGTGCCCTGCTCCTGCTCATAACGCTGCTGACGATGGCCGCGTGCGCCAGCACCGGGGACGGCGGTACGCCACCCCAGGACCGACCCACCCCGTCCACCACCCCGCCCACGCCGAGCGTGACGCCGACGCCGACGCCATCGCCGGAGCCGAGCAGCCCGCCAGCACCGGCCGCCAGCGCGTCGCGAGCCCGACCTCCGCTGTCCGCCACCGAGCCGCCGACGATGCGCCCACCCGTCGTCAAACCGAGCCCACCCAGCGACCTGCGGCAGACCGACCTGGTCAGCGGCACCGTCACCCGGGGCGGCACCGGTCCCTGCTACGGGCTCGTCGCCGAGGACGGAACCGAGTACGCGCTGCACGGTCCGGACGCCGGCGAGCTGCGGACCGGGAGCTTCGTCACGCTGCGGATCACCATCGCGCGAGCTCGCATCAACTGCGGGCCGGGCCTCCCGATGAGCATCGTGTCGCGGTGAGCCGTCGTACCGTGTCGGGCTGAGCAGCGGCCTCGCCGGACGGCCCGGACCGCATCCTGTGCCAGGGGCCCTAGGCTGGGCGCATGACCGACCAGCGCGGCGGAGCCGTCGACGAGTCCCGCGTCCTCACCGAGGGGCCGTGGACGCACCGCTTCGTCGGCGCCAACGGCACCCGGTTCCATGTGGTCGAGGCCGGCACCGGCCCGATGGTGCTCTTCCTGCACGGCTTCCCGGAGCACTGGTGGGCGTGGCACCAGATGCTGCCGGCGGTCGCCGACGCCGGCTTCCGGGCGGTCGCCGTCGACCTGCGCGGTTACGGCGCCAGCGACAAACCACCCCGGGGGTACGACGGCTACACCCTCGCCGCCGACATCGCCGGGCTGATCCGGGCGCTCGGTGAGCGGTCGACGACGATCGTCGGCAGTGGCGTCGGCGGGATGGTGGGCTGGACGGTGGCCTCGTTCCACCCGTCCCTGGTCCGCCGGCTCGTGGTGCTGGGGGCGCCGCACCCGCTGCGGCTGCGCGCCGGCATCTTCGCCGACCCGCGCGGGCAGTTCGCCGCCTCCACCCCGGCGCTGAAGTTCCAGCTACCCCGCTACGAGCACGTGCTGACCCGGGACGGCGCGGCGGCCGTCGCGGAGATCCTGCACCGCTGGGGCGGGCCGCGCTGGGTGGCCGGGCCGGACTTCGAGGCGTACGTCGAGCGGTGCCGGGAGGCGATGTGCATCCCCCAGGCCGCGTTCTGCGCGCTGGAGGGGTACCGGTGGGCGTTCCGCTCGCTGCTGCGGCTGCAGGGCTACCGGTTCGTCCGCCAGATGCAGAAGCCGCTGTCCACCCCGACCCTGCAACTGCACGGCGCTCTGGACGTCGCCTCCCTGCCGCGGACCGCCCTGGGCTCCGGCCGCTACGTCGTCGCCCCGTACGAGTGGCGGCTGCTCGACGGGGTGGGCCACTTTCCGCACCTGGAGGCACCGGAGCTGGTGCTCGGCGAAATCCTGCGCTGGGCCAAGACCTGATCGGTCAGACCCGCTGCTCCCGCAGGTCGGTGACCTCGGCGGCTGGTGCCCAACCCTGGTAGACGCCGAAGTCGAAGACCTCCAGCCGCATCGCCTCAGCCACCGGCCAGCGGCCACCGGTGTATTCGACCCGCAGCCAGGCGTCGTGCTCGCCGAGCACGATGAACGGCTGCCCCTGCCAGGTGCAGGTTGTCCGCACGTACGCCAGATCCTCGATTTCGCTCGCCGGCAGCACCCGGACGTGCCGGCCCGCGCGGATCTCCTCGAAGCCCTCGCCCGGCTCGGGCTGGTAGAGGCGGATGTCGTCGCCGTCCGGGCTGGCCTGGTATTCCCGGCCCTGCCAACGGGCCACGTATCCATCGCGCATCACGCCTCACCGACCCGTCGCCAGACCACCGCGTCGGTGTCGAGCTTCGCGACCACCCGCTCGGTGCCGTCCGCGCCGATCCGCCAGAGCTGCGTGCCGTGCGGGAGGCGCGCGCTGTCCACCTTGAACTCCGCCACCACGTCGCTGCTCTCGCCCGGGGCGAAGCCGTTGCCCCGGAATGGCGGACGCTCGATGACCCAGCCCTCCATGGCCCGCATCGCCGGCTCGTTCTGACCGCCGTACGGGATCCGGTAGAGGCTCGGCCGGTGCGCCGGCCAGCGCAGCACGTAGATCTCCTCGGCGTCCCGGGCGAACGGCGAACCCGGGTAGCTGAGGCCGAGTGCGTCGTGCACCTGAGCCGGCGTGGTCAGGTGGGCCAGTTCACCGGCCCGGTGCACGAAGCCGGAGACCCGGTCGTACCCCCGATCCAGGTAGTACGCGAGCTGACTGGGCGCGATCGCCTTCTGCATGACCGTCGGTCGGGTCGGGTCGACCACCGCTGGGGCGTACCGGGGGCGGGCGGCGGGCTCCGCCACGGCCGGCGCCTCCTCCGGGTCCACCTCCAGGTCGTCACCGAGCCCCACCTCGGCGGCCCAGTTGGCCAACGCGACGATCTGCTCCCCTGGCAACTTGGCACCGACCGGGGTGCCCGGGTTGACGGCGAACGACCAGTCCTCGTCCGGCCAGCGCCGGATCAGTTGGGCGAACTTCACCCGGACCGTGTCGACGTCACCCTCGGCATGGTCGGCGAGACGCTCCGGCGACGTGTAGACCACCACGTACGTCTCGCCGTCGAGCTGCCCCGTACGCCAGACGAAGCCCGGATCCCCGGGGCGACTCCCTCGCGTCGATTCCGGTGCCGCCGGCAGCAGCACCCGGGCCAGCAGCAGGGTGGACAGGAACGTGTCCGTGCTGCCGGAACCGGCGGCGCCGAGCAGGTCTTCCTCGACCGTGTTGGCCGGCTCGAACTCGACCGGCGCCGGCTCGGCGGTCGGCGGTCGCTGCCCGTCGCCGTCCGCGATCGTGTTCTCGCCGCTGACGTCGGCGGCGGGCCGTGCCGGCACCGGGTCGCTGTGAGCGTCGGGTCGCGGTGGTTGCCCGCCGAGGTCCGCGTTGACCGGTACCTCGCCAAAATCGCTGCCGGCCCGATCCGCGCTGGTCACCCCGACCGACGATCCGCCACCGCCCGAACCATCGCCGCCCAGGTCACCGCCGGTCCGGCCCGCCTCGGCCGGCGCGGAGGGACGCGGAGCGGACGGGCCTGGACCGGGCTGACTGGGGCTGAACGACGGGGGACCGGCCCGGCCCGGACTGAACGACGACGGACCGAACAGGCCCGGACCGGAGGCCGCCGAGCCGAACGATGGCGAAGGGGCCTCGGCGGGGCTGGGCCGCCGGGGCGCGTCGACCGGGCCGCTGGTCTCGACCGGGTCGGTGAGGTCGTGGGACTCGATGATGGTGCCCTCGATGACGATGGGCGTGAAGCCGCGGCGCGGCGCGGGCGGGCCGGACACCGGTTCCGCGACGGACGCGGGCAGCTCCTCCACCGGCCCGAATCGGCTCGGCCGGTCGCGCGGGATCGCCTGAGTCTCATCCGCCTGAGGGCTGGGCCGCCCCGCCGCCCTGGCCGGAGGCTCGGCGGTCATCCGGAAGGCGCGGGTCGGCTCCTCTGCCACCGGATCGGGCCGTCGTGGAGGCAGGGGCTGGGTGGCTTCCTCGTCGGGTGCCGGTGCTCGCACCCCTCGGGACGCGCCGAGGTCGCCCGCCGGCTGCCGCAGCGGCCGGGTGGTGTCCGGATCCGTCATCGGAAAGGCCCGCGTAGCGGTCTCGTCGGCCGGACGGCGGCGTGGGAACGGCTGGCTGCCTGGCCCGAATCGGGTCGGTGGGGCGGCACGGTCGCCGGAACGACCCCCGCCCGGCGTTGGGTCGGATGCCCGATCTCGCCCGGACGATGGTTCGAAGAAGGAGCGCCGAGCGGCCTCGGGACCGCCGTTGCCGTTGCCGGCGGCCAGGCCGTCGACGTCGCCCGGCCGATTAGCTGCCGGCCAGCCCGCACCCGGGCCCGATTGATCGGCCGGACCGACACGAGGACGGTCGGAGGGCGCCGACGGTGCGAACCGGGACGGCCGGCCCGAGCGGGGCAGGGCGCCGGGGCCCGAGGCGCCGGGTCGGGGCGGGTCGGTCGGGTGTCGCTGACCGGCGGCGGGCAGGTCCTCCGCACCGGATCGGCGCGACGGCTCAACGGGGCCGGGCGTCGGGGACGCCGTGCCCGGCGCCGACGGGGCGCTCACCCGGGGCACCGCACCCCGGGCGGGCCGCCGAGGCGGGATCGGGGCGGGCGGGGTCGGGTCGGGGCCGGCCGACGCCGCACTCGTTGCGGGAGGCGATCCAGCGGCCGGCGCGGCATCCCGGCCCGGCGTGCCGGTCCGGGTGCGGGCCAGGTTCTCCACCCGTTCCAGGCGGGCGCGGGCACCCATGGCGCGACCGGGCAGCCGCACGTCACCCCGGGAGAGTTGCGACACGAACCAGGCCGGCAGGTAGCCCTCGACCGGCAGACCCGGGTTGACGGCGAGCCACCACTCGTCGTTGGGCCAACTGACCGCGAGGTCGGCGAAGGGGATGCGGCGGTTGCTGCCGGGGTGCTCGCCCAGGCAGGCCCGCAGTGCGGCGGGAGAGGTGAAAGCCAGCACGTGCGTCCGACCGCCGGTGGTCCAGGTGCCCCAGCCGGCAGGTGGTTGGCCGGGCTGCGCCGGCGCGGAGACCGGCAACAACAGATCGGTGCGGGACAGGAGCCGGAAGTAGAGCTCCTGATCGTTGGCGCGCAGCGCGTCGCGCATCGCCACCTCGGCCTCCGTGGCCGGCTCCCATTCGGTCACGGCCACCTCCCCTTCCGAGAACAGGCCACAGGTATCGCGTACAACCTACAAGGTGGTACCAAGATCACAATTGCTGGCCATCGGCGGTCTGCCCTGGCGCGGGCGAGGCGATAACATCCCGTCCCGGAGCCGACACGATACGGAGGCTGTCGATGTCCCGGTCGATCACGCGCCCGGTCCTCGCAGGTCTGGCCGTCAGCCTGCTGACCGTACCGGCCCTCCCCACCAACGCCGCCGCCGGCAGCCTCCGGGCGGCACCGGCCTGCGCGACCGCGCTCGCCCCCGTCCGACCGGTCACGGCCGTGCCCTGGCCGCAGCAACGGTACGACCCCGCCCGGCTCGCGCCGCTGGCCACTGGTGCCGGGGTGACCGTCGCGGTGGTCGACTCCGGGGTGGACCGGATGCACCCTCAGATGGCCGGGCGCGTGCTGGCCGGCACCGACCTGCTCGACCCCGGCGGGGACGGCAGTCGGGACTGCGCCGGGCACGGCACGGGCGTGGCGAGCATCATCGCGGCGGCACCCCGCCCCGGAGTCGCCTTCCGCGGCCTGGCTCCGGGTGCCCGGATTCTGCCGGTGCGGGTGAGTGAGCAGCAGGTGGTGCAGGGGCGGGAGTCGGGGCGTACGGTCAGCGCCGACGAGTTCGCCCGGGCCATCCGTTGGGCCGTCGACCACGACGCCGACGTGGTGAACCTGTCCGTGGTGCTGTACGCGGACGACCCGGAAGTCCGCTCGGCCGTGCGGTACGCGGTCGACCGGGACGTGGTGCTGGTGGCCGCCGCCGGCAACCTGCACGACAGCGGGGACCCCCGACCGTTCCCCGCCGGCTACGACGGGGTGCTCGGCGTGGGGGCGATCGGCGCGGACGGTGGGCGGGCGGCCTTCTCGCAGACCGGTTCGTACGTCGACCTGGTCGCACCGGGCAGTGAGGTGCTGACCGCCGCACCCGGTGCGGGCCACCATCGGGTCGAGGGCACCAGCTACGCGGCACCGTTCGTGGCCGCCACCGCCGCGTTGGTGCGCGAGTATCGGCCCGAGCTGACCGCCACCCAGGTCATGGAGCGGATCATCGCCACCGCCGATCCCGCTCCTGGCGCGAGCCACGGCGGGTACGGCGCCGGCGTGCTGAACCCGTACCGGGCGGTCACCGAGACCAGCGGCGGTCGAGCGACCGACCCTCGCCCGGTCGCCGCGCTCGCCGATCACCGGGCCGACCCGGCACTGCTCGCCCGCCAGGCCCGCCGGGCGATCGCGCGGGACCGGGCCCTGCTGATCGGTGCGGTGGTCGGCACGACGGCGGTCACCGTGGCGCTGTTCGCCCTGGTGTTGCCCCGCGGTGCCCGCCGACGCTGGCGCCCGGCCGACCAGGCCTGACCCCGCCAGCCCACCGCCGTGACCCCTGACCCACAGAGGTCGGGGCGCCGACCCGACCACGGTCAGCGCTCCCGGCCCACTGCGGTCACTGGAACAGCCCGGTGTTCTTCTTTTCGGTGTCCAGGTAGTCGGTGGCGGAGTCGTCCACCGCCAACTTGATGTCACGCAGCATCGCCTGGAGATCCTGCGAGGCGGACCGCCACCGCGCCTGCCGCTGCTCGTAGGCCTGTCGGGCCTCGCCCGTCCAGCTCGCCACCAGCGGGGCGGCATCCCGTTCGAGTTGGCCGAGCTGCGAGTCGAGTGTCTTCAGCGCCTTTTGAATGTCCGCGCCGGCCTGCTGAAGCGCGGCGAAGTTGACGACCAGCACACCATGGTCCATCGGATTCCCCTCCCGAGCGGGATCAGAGCGGCAGCTGGATGCCGCCGCGGTTGGTGCCGGCCACCCGGCTGGCCACCTCGTCGTCGGAGACGTTGTAACGCCGGCCGGCGGTGCGGACCGCCCCGGCGGTCTCGCGCAGCGCCCGGTGCAGCGCCGCCTGGTCCTGTGACCACTGCTGCTTGACCTGCTCGAACGACCGGCCACCGGCGCCACGCCAGGCCTGCTGCAACACCTCCAGCTCGGCCAGCAGGCCGGTCAGCATGGACTGCAACGACTGGTCGACCTGCTCGAACTTCGCGGCGGTCTGCTGCATCACCGCGGCTTCTGCCTGGGTCTGGGACACCAGGACGTCACCTCATCTCTCTGATCGCACCTGGCCGTCGACGCGCCCGCTCTGGGGACGCGTCGTTCGCTTGGCCCGGTCGTCGAGCACTGAGACGCGGGTCAGCGATGAACTTCGTGGCTGACGGTAGCGGCCTGGTAGCGGTTCTGCTACCCCACGCGCCTCCCCTGTGGACAACCACGACAGCCATCGGTCGATTACGATGTGCCGCAGCCACGTCGCGGCGCGTGACGGGCCGTCCGAGGGCGGCCGGCCGCCCGACACGGTCCCCACTGGTCGAGGAGGCGCGGTGCCGGCGATCACCTCCGGAGGGCCGCACCCGGCGACCCCGGTCGGGTCCGGGCCGAACGCCCTGCCGCGAGCAATCGGGCCGAACGGGCCGAACGGGCCGAACGGGCCGAACGGGCCGAACGGGCCGAACGGGCCGAGCAGGTCGAGCAGGTCGAGCGGGCCAAGCGGGCCGAGCGGGTCGGCCGGTTCTGCCGACCGCAGCCTGGGCTCAGCCGACGGCACAGTTCCTCGCCGCTCGCCCGTCGGCCGCTGGGCCTCGTTCGGCCGACGTGCGGGCGCGGGAGTGCGGGCCGGCCAACTGGTCACCGCGCAGGTGGCAGCGGCGCTCGTCCTCACCGCGCTTGGCCGGGCCGCACCGGTCACCGCGGCGGCCGTGCTGGTGGCCGTGCTGCTGGTGGCGGCCGCGTGGGTCCGGGTCCGGGGCCGGTGGCTCTTCGAGTGGCTGGGCACCGCCGTCGGGCACCTGACGCGTCGTCGGGCGCTGGCCGGGCCGGCCGGAGCGGCCGAACTGCTCGACCTGGTCGCTCCGGGCACCGTCATCCGGTCGACGGAGCTGACCGGCGGGCCGGCGGCGGTGCTGGAGGACACCACGGGCCTGGTGGCGCTACTGGAGCTCGGCGACCCCGGCGATCTGCTCGGTGACGCGTCCCAGGCGATCCCCGCGCCGTCCGCGTTGCTGCCCCCGGCCGGGCCGGACGTGCCCCCGCTGCGGGTCCAACTGCTGCTCGCGGGAGCACCGGCGCCGGTGCCCGCGGCGGGTGGCACGGTCGGCACGTCGTACCGGCAACTCACCGACGGACGGCTCGCCGGGCGGGAGCGGGCGGTGCTGGCGGTCCGGGTGCTGCGGGTGGACGGTTGGTCTGAGGAGGATCTGCGCCGGGTGCTCGCCGGCACGGTCCGCCGGATCGTCCGCCGGCTGGGGTCGCTGACCGCGCGGCCTCTCGGCGTACCCGCGGCGCTGCGCGTCCTGGGCGAGCTGGCCCACCACGACGGTCATCCGGTACGGGAGTCCTGGCCGACGCTCCGGTCCGGCACCCTGGTCCAGGCCACCTTCCGACTGATCCAGTGGCCGCCCGCGGGCGGTACGGGTGGACAGCGGCTGGTGCCCCGGCTGCTCGCGCTGCCGGCGACCGCGACGACAGTGTCGATCTCTGCGGGTCCGTCGCCGATCGCCGGCGCCCTCGGAGTGCCGACCGAGCTGACCGTCCGGGTGGCCGCCTGGACGGCGACTGAGCTGGCGGCGGCCACCGAGGCGCTGCACCGCCTGGTGACCGGCCTGGGCGGTGAGCTGCAGCGGCTCGACGGCGCGCACCTGGGCGGCCTGGCCGCCACGCTGCCGTTGGCGCTGACCGCACCCGGGGCGCAGCTCCGCCCTGCGATGGACGACTGGGAGCTGACCCTGGGCGACGCGGGAATGATGGTCGGCACGAACCGGAGCGGCGGAGCCGTCACCGTCCGGCTGTTCCGTCCGGAGAGCACCCGGGTGCTGCTGGTCGGCGGGGTGCGTGGCGCCCAGTTGGTGGCCTTGCGCGCCTTGGCACTCGGTGCCCTGGTGGTGGTGCAGACCGCACGGCCGCGCGCCTGGGAGCCGTTCGTCCGGGGGGTGGGCGCGCCGGGCGGGACGATCCCGTTGATCCCACCCGGTCGACCGGTCGCCGACGGGGTGGGCACCGCGCTGCGCCCGTTGCTGCTGGTCGTCGACGCCGGGCCGGTGTCGGCCGAAGCCGAGCCGGGCCCGCCGTGGAGGGCCACCCTGGTCGTACGGGACGAGCTGACTCCAGCGGACGTGGACGCGTTGAGCCGGGCCGACCTGGCGGTGCTGCAGCCGCTGAGCGTCGCCGAGGCCACGTTGGCCGGCGCTGCGCTGGGGTTGGGCGGCTCGGCCGAGTGGCTGACCCGGATCCGGGACGACATGGTGGCCGTGGTCAACCGGCGGGCGCTGCGCTGGGCACTACTCTCCCCCACTCCGATCGAGTCGCAACTGATCGGGCGGCCGACGCGCGGCTGATCCGTCAGGATGGTCAACTGCCGGGTTACGTCGGTGCGCGGTCCGTGGCACGATCCCCGCCATGGGTTTTCTGAAAGGTCTGCTGATTCGGCTGGCCAGCACAGCGCTGGCTTTCTGGCTGGCCACACTCCTCATTCCGGGCATCTCTCTGGAGTCGAACTCCACCGGCGAGACGCTGACCACGCTGCTCCTGGTGGCGGTGATCTTCGGCGTGGTCAACGCGGTTCTCCAGCCGATCATCAAGACCGTCGGTTGTGGCTTCTACCTGCTGACCCTGGGTCTCATCGCGCTGGTGGTGAACGGGCTGCTGTTCCTGCTCACCAGCTGGATCGCCGACCAGGCCGGGCTGCCGTTCTCGGTGGACGGTTTCTGGCCGGCAGCCGTGCTCGGTGCCCTCTTCGTGAGCATCGTGACCTGGATCCTCGGCGCCATCCTCGACCGGGACTGACCGGCGAGCGGCCGGCACCGACCTGGCCCGCCCGGGCTCCGACCACGGCCGGGGCCCGGGCGGGCCAATGACCAGAGTTCGGGAATTGGCCGGCGTGGGTGCCCATCTCGGCCGCTAGCGTCGCAGGGTGTTCTCGCTGACGCGCACCGACGGCCACCTGCTCAGCACCGACCCCGCCCGGCTCGATCTGGACCTGGTGCACCACTGGTTGTCCACCGACGCGTACTGGGCGCTGGGACGGGACCGGGAGACCACCGCCCGGGCGTTCGCCGGCTCACTGCCGTTCGGTGTCTACCGACCCGAGGACGACCGCCAGGTGGCGGTGGCCCGGGTGGTCACCGACGGTGCCACCTTCGCCTGGCTCTGCGACGTGTACGTCGACCGCGCCGCCCGGGGCAGCGGGTTGGGCGGGTGGCTGGTGAGCGCGGTCCGCGACCACCTGGCCGAGCTGGGCGTACGCCGGATCCTGCTGGCCACGAACGACGCACACCAGGTGTACGCGAGGGTGGGCTTCACGCCGTTGGACGTCCCGCAGCGGTGGATGCAGCTCGACCAGCGCCCACCGGTGACCCCGGTCACCGGAAAGGAACAAAGCGGCGGTACGCCCCTTACGGTGGACGTGTGACGTCACTCCGCCTGGGATACCTCTACGGCCTCGGCGCGTACCTGCTCTGGGGTTTCTTTCCGCTCTACCTCAAGCTGCTGCGACCGGCTGGCCCGATGGAGATCCTGGCCCACCGGATCGTCTGGTCGGTGGTCTTCGTGGCCCTGCTGCTGGCCGCGCTGCGCAACGTCGGCTTCCTGCGGGCGCTGCTGCGTCGCCCCTGGGCGATGGCCGGGATCGTCGCCGCCTCCGCGCTGATCGCGGTCAACTGGGGCACCTACATCTACGGGGTCAACTCCGACCGGGTGGTGGAGACCGCGCTCGGCTACTTCATCAATCCGCTGGTCGTGGTGCTGCTCGGGGTGACGGTGCTGCGGGAGCGGCTACGCCCGGCGCAGTGGGTGGCGCTGGGGATCGGCGCGTCGGCGGTCGCGGTGCTCGCGGTGGACTACGGCCGGTTGCCCTGGCTGGCGTTGACGCTGGCGTTCAGCTTCGCCGGCTATGGCCTGGTCAAGAAGCGGCTCGGGCTGCCGCCGGCGGAGGGGCTCTTCGTCGAGTCGGCGGTGCTGGCGCTGCCGGCGCTGGGTTACCTCGGCTGGCTGATGAGCAGAGCCGACTCGACCTTCGGGCACGTTTCGGCCGGGCACACCGCGCTGTTGGTGCTGGCCGGTGCGGCAACGGCGATCCCGCTGCTCCTGTTCGCCGGGGCGGCGAACCGGCTGCCGCTGAGCAGCCTCGGCATGGTCCAGTATCTGGCGCCGATCCTTCAGCTCGGCTGCGGCGTGCTGATCTTCCACGAGCCGATGCCTCCGGCCCGCCTCGCCGGCTTCGCGCTGGTCTGGCTCGCCCTCGTCGTCTTCACCGCCGACGCCGTCCGCAGCTCCCGCCAGTCCCGCCGCACCCGAACCCAGACCCCCACCCCCGCGGTCCCCGTCCCCGCCCCCTGACCCCCGTGATCTTGCAGTTTCGGTCGCCGAGATAGGCGCCATGCCCCTTATGCCTGGGCAGAAAGTGCAAGATCGCGCAGGGGCCTGGGGTGGGATCAGGGGACGGCGTAGGTGAGGATCGGTGTGCCGTCGGCTCGTTGGAGCTCGACGCTGACCAGCTCGGCGTCGGTGAACCGCGAAACACCGGTGAACTGGAGGGCGTCGCCGGGTGCGGCGAGCCAGGAGCCGATCTGTTCGCTGGTGCCGTTCGGGCCGTGCGCCACCAGCCGGAACGGGTATGCCTTGCCATAGCTCGTCCGCGCGTCGTACCCGCAGCGCATGGTCACCTCGGTGCCCCACTCGGTGCCGGTCAGCCCGATGTCGGCGTGCACCGGCCCGGCGGCGGCCACCGGTCGCATGGCGACCATCGACACCTGCGGGGCGGGGGTGGTGCCCTGCGCCCCGGGAGGGCCGGGTGGGCCGGCGGGTCGAGGCAGCACCACGGCTGCGCCCACACCGACCATCAGGGCCAGCCCGGCGGCGGCCAGCGTGGTCAGCGCGTACCGTCGCCGGTCCGCGGAGCGTTCCCGTCGCCGACGGCGGCGGGCCTCCTCCAGGAGCGCGGGCACCCGGGGTGGGGCCGGCGGCGGCAGGATCTGCTCCAACCCCGTCGGGTCGAGACGCCCGAGCAAGCCGGGCAGGACGGCGATCTCGGCGACCGCCTCCCGACAGGAGGCGCAGCCGGCGAGGTGCCGCTCGTAGGCCGCCCGCTCGGCGGGGGCCAGGGCACCCAGCACGTACGCGCCATCGTCGTGCGCGAACTCGCACCGGGTCATCCCGTCACCCCCATTTCAGCCAGGACCAACCGTAGAGACCGCAGCGCGTAGTGGGTGCGGGACTTCACGGTCCCTGGCGGTACGCCCAGTCGGGACGCCGCCTCGGCCACCGACCGTCCCTGATAGAAGCACTCGACCAGCACTTCCCGGTGGGTCGGGCTGAGCCTGTTCAGCGCCTCGGCGACGGTCCACGCCTCCACCGCCCGCTCGGCCTCGTCGACCGCATCCGGCGGCTCGGGCAGATCGTCGGTGAACACCTCGCCGACCCGGGTGGACCGCCGCCGCCAGGCGTCGATGGCCAGGTTGCGGGCGGTGGTGAACAGCCAGGACCGCACCGAACCGCGACGCGGGTCGAGTGACTCCGGGTGTCGCCAGGCGCGCAGCAGCGTCTCCTGCACCAGGTCCTCGGCCCGCTGCCGGTCCCCGTTTACCAGCCGCAGGGCATGGGCGTACAGCGCGTCCGCGTGCTCGTCGTGCAGCGCGCGCAGCAGTTGGGCGTCATGGTCGCTGATGGCGGTCTCCTCGCTTCCGGCGCGCGTCCGGCGGTGCGTCCGCTCGTGAATACGTGCGGTCACGCCGATCGGTTCAGCCCGAGGTCAGGCCGGTTGCGCGCCGGTTGCCACCCGCAAAGGTGTTCATGCCTGGTTCACATCGTGGCCGACGTGCGCTCATCACGTCCTCCTAGCGTCCGGCTGGTACGCCGCCTGTCGTGCCACCGACCTACCAGGAGGCTTCTCCCATGAGCGACCGTCCCCGGCTGCTCCCCCTGTTGAACGGCACCCGCCATGGCACCCGTGACGCCATGACCTGTCTGTACCGCTGCGGAAACGCCTGTGACCACCCGGTACCGAACACCTCCGACAACGCGTACTTCGGTGATGTGGTCAACGCGGAGGTCTCGCGGCGTGGCGTGGTCCGGGCGGGCGCGGTCGGCGCGCTGGTCCTCGGCTTCGGCGGCGCGGCAGCCGGTGCGCTCGCCGGCGCGGCCCCCGCCATGGCGGCTCCGACCACCCCGGACGTCCCGGAGGCCTTCGGCTTCGGCCGTCCCGGCACCGGTGTCGGCAGCGGGGCTCTGACCTTCAAGCCGATCCCGCCGAACAAGCTGGACACCCTGGTCGTGCCGAACGGCTACGACCACGCCGTGGTGATCAAGTGGGGTGACCCGGTGCTGCCGGGCGCGCCGGAGTTCAACCTGCACCACCAGACCGCCGCCGCGCAGTCCAAGCAGTTCGGTTACAACAACGACTTCGTGGGCGTGCTGCCGCTGGACAAGCAGGGCAGGCGGGCACTGCTCGTGGTCAACCACGAGTACACCAACGAGGATCTGATGTTCCCGGGCTTCCCCGGCCTGGACGGGCTCTCCGTGGAGCAGTTGCGCACCGCGATGGCGGCGCACGGCATGTCCGTGGTGGAGTTGGAGCGGGTCGCGGGCACCGGGCAGTGGAAGCCGGTCGACAACGGCCGCCGGCCGTACAACCGGCGGGTCACCGCGCTCAGCACCAAGTTCGACCTGACCGGCCCGGCGGCTGGCTCGGCCTGGCTGAAGACCGCCGCCGACCCCAAGGGCCGTACGGTCGTCGGCACGCTGAACAACTGCGCCGGTGGCGTGACCCCGTGGGGCACGGTGCTCTCCGGCGAGGAGAACTTCAACCAGTACTTCGTCGGCGCCGACGCCGGCCCGGCCGAGCTGAAGCCGAAGCTGGACCGCTACGGCATCAGCACCGCCAGCCGCTACCCCAGCGGCAGCCGCAAGTGGGAGCGCGCCGACGAGCGCTTCGATCTGGCCAAGCACCCGAACGAGGCACACCGGTTCGGTTGGGTCGTCGAGATCGACCCGTTCGACCCGGAGAGCCGCCCGCGCAAGCACACCGCGATGGGCCGGTTCAAGCACGAGGGCGCGAACGTGATCGTGGCCAAGGACGGCCACGTGGTCGCGTACATGGGCGACGACGAGCGGTTCGACTACCTCTACAAGTTCGTCTCGGACAAGAAGTTCATGAAGGGCAACTCCTGGGCTGCCCGCAAGCACAACCTGACCCTGCTGGAGTCCGGCACGCTCTACGTGGCGACGCTCGACCAGACCAGCGCCGCCGAGATCGACGGCTCGGGCAAGCTCCCCACCGACGGCGCGTTCAACGGCCGGGGTCGCTGGATCAGGCTGGTCAGCGGCAACCGGTCGTTCGTCGACGGGATGACCGCCGCGGACGTGCTCACCTTCACCCGGCTCGCCGGTGACAAGGTCGGCGCGACCAAGATGGACCGCCCCGAGGACGTCGAGCCGAGCCTGCTCACCGGCAAGGTGTACGTGGCGCTGACCAACAACACCGACCGTGGCAAGGCCGGCAAGGCACCCGCTGACGAGGCCAACCCGCGCAACGCCAACAAGCACGGGCAGATCCTGGAGCTGGTCGAGGATCGCAACGACAACACCTCGGAGACCTTCACCTGGTCCCTGCCGATCGTCTGCGGCGACCCGACCGACCCGTCGACCTTCTTTGCCGGGTACGACAAGACCAGGGTCTCCCCGATCTCCTGCCCGGACAACGTCGCCTTCGACGCCACCGGCAACCTGTGGATCTCCACCGACGGCAACGCGCTGGGCAGCAACGACGGCCTGTTCGCCACCGCCGTGGAGGGCCCGGAGCGGGGTCACCTCAAGCAGTTCCTGACCGTGCCGCTCGGCGCGGAGACCTGCGGCCCGTTCATCACCGGCGACAACCGCTCGGTCTTCGTCGCGGTGCAACACCCGGGTGAGATCACCGGCGCCTCGGTGGAGAACCCGGCCTCGAACTGGCCGGACGGCGACTACGCCAAGCCGGGCGTGGTGGTCACCTGGCGCCTGGACGGCGGCCCGGTGGGCAGCTGACGTTGCCCCCGCGGCCGGCAGGTCGCTGACGTTGCCCCCGCGGCCCCGGTGGGCAGCTGACGTTGCTCAGGCGGTCTTGGCGCTGGACCGCCACGAGAGGCCCTCTCCCAGCCCGGGAGAGGGCCTCTCGGCGTTGGTGCGGTCAGTTGTCGGCGGCGATGCCGTCGGCGACGCTGCGGGCCACGGTGAGCAGCTTGGCCCGCACCACCCGAGCGGCGGTCATCATCTCGCCGGCCGGCAACGCGCAGGCCAGCACGACCCGGCGTTCCATGTCCTTGTCCGGCGCGACGAGCACCGCCGCGCAGGCCACGCCCTGACGGAACTGCCCCATCTCCAACTGCATCCCCCGGCGGTCGCCTGCGGCAAGGTCGGCCTCGAACGTCTCGGTGGTGGTCAGCGTGGAGGTGGTGAACGGACGCATGCCGTACTCCCGCAGATAGCGGTAGCGCTGGTCGCTGGTGAGGGTGGCGAGCAGCGACTTGCCGAGGGCGGTCGCGTGCGCCCCCTCGTCGAAGCCGGGAACCAGGTCCTCCAGGTAGGGCGAGCGGTGCCCCTCGGCGACCGCCGTGAGAGCCACCTGACCGCCGACGAAGCGACCGAGGTAGTGGCTGTAGCCGGTGTCCAGAGCGGCCCGCCGCAGCGTCTCACCGACCGCTGGCGGGCCCCGGAACGCGGTCACCAGCTCCCGGTACCGGTCGGCCACCTCCAACCCCACGATGTACGTGCCGTCCTCGCGACGGATCACATAGCCCTCGTAGGCGAGTGTGCGGACCAGGTGGTAGGTGGTGGCCACGGTCAGCTCGCACCGCCGGGCGATCTGCTTGACGGTCAGGCCTTTCGGGGCGCGACCGACCGACTCCAGCACCCGCAGCGCTCGGGACACGCTGCGGATCAGGTCCGAAGGTTCTGCCAAGGGGTCGCGCACAACCACCTCCGCCGCCGGGGACTTACACCATATGAAAAACAGGCCCGGTGCGAAATGCCTGTTCGGGTCGAGGATGCCAGATCACCATCCACTGCTTGTGCCCCGCCGGTCACCAGGAGTGGTCTGAGGCAGTCTCGCGTAGGTTTGCCGGACGATGACCAACACCGACTCCACCCCCGACCCGACCATCGCCCGACCCCGCCCGATCAGGGCGAGTGCCGGCGCAGTCGTCACCACCGTGGCCTGCGTACTGCCCGTTTTCCTGCTCGGTGGTCTCGCCGTGCAGATGGGCACGGACCTCGGCTTCTCCCCGGCCGGCCTGGGCCTGGCCGTGGCCGTCTACTTCGGGGTCAGCGCGCTGGCCTCGGTGCCCTCCGGCCGCCTGGTCGAGCGGTACGGGCCGGCCCTGGTGGCCCGCTGCGGCATCGTGCTGGCCGCCGGGTCGATGCTGGCCGTGGCCGCTCTCGCACGGTCGTACCCGGTGCTGGTCGGGTTGCTGGCGCTCAGCGCCGCCGCGAACGCGCTCGGCCAGTTGGCCAGCAACGCGGCGCTGGCCCAGCACGTGCCGGCCCGACGGCAAGGGCTGTCGTTCGGCGTCAAGCAGGCCGCCATCCCGGTCTCCACCCTGCTGGCCGGGGCGGCGGTGCCCACCATCGCGCTCACCGTCGGCTGGCGCTGGGCGTTCGTGGCCGCCGCCGTGGCTGCGCTGACGACCCTGCCCGCCGTACCCCGGCAGTTGCCCGGTCTGGCGCGGCGGGCCGGCGCCACGCGCGCTGGCCGGGCGACGGCGGCGCTGGTGGTGATCGGCGCGGCGGCGACGTTGGCCGCCGCCGCGGCCAACGCGCTGGGCACCTTCCTGGTGGACTCCGCGGCGGCCCGGGGCCTGTCGCCGGGCCTCGCCGGCCTCACCCTGACCCTGGGCAGCGCGGTCTGCATGACGGCCCGGGTGGGCGCCGGCTGGTTGGCCGATCGCCGCGACACCGGTCACGTCGCCCTCATCGCCGCGATGCTGGTCGTCGGTGCGGCCGGGCTGGGCCTGCTCGCGGTGAGCGGCGCGGTGCCGCTGGTGATCGGCGTGGTGCTCGGCTTCGGCCTGGGTTGGGCCTGGCCCGGCCTGATGAACTTCGCGGTGGTCCGGCTCCACCCGCAGTCACCGGCCGCCGCCACCTCGATCACACAGACCGGGGTGTACGCGGGCGGCTGTCTCGGCCCGCTGACCCTCGGCCCACTCGCTGCCCACGTCGGCTACCCGGCGATGTGGACCACCGCGGCGGTCGCCATGCTGCTCGCCGCCGCCCTCATGCTCGTCGGCAGCCGCCTGTTGACCCGCGTCGCCGCTGGGGCGGGCCGGGGCGTGGATCAGCTGGTGCGGTCGGCGATGTAGTCGCAGAGCGATTCGAGAGCGCGGCGTGACGGGCCCTGCGGAAGCGGGGCCAGGCGCGCGCGGGCGTCCTCGGCGTAGCTGCGCACGGTCTCGCGGGCCCGCTTGAGCGCCGGGCTCTCCCGGAGCAGCCCCAGCGCCTCGGCGTGCAGCGCGTCGTCGGTCAGCGGACCGATCGCCAGGATCTCCCGCAGACGCACCGAGGACGCGTCGGAGTCGTCCGAGGCGCGAGCGTAGAGCACCGGCAGCGTCGGGACGCCCTCGCGCAGGTCCGTGCCGGGCGTCTTGCCCGACTGCACCGACTCGGAGGCGATGTCCAGCAGGTCGTCGGAGAGCTGGAAGGCGACGCCGATCGTCTCGCCGTACCCGGCGAGGGCCTCGACGTGCTCCACGGAGGCGCCACCGAACATGCCGCCGAAGCGGGCCGACGTGGCGATCAGCGAGCCGGTCTTCTCAGCGATCACGTTCAGGTAGTGGGCCACCTGGTCGTCGCCGGCACGCGGCCCCACGGTCTCCGCGATCTGCCCGTGCACCAGCCGGGCGAAGGTGCGTGCCTGCAACCGGACCGCCTCGGGGCCCAGATCGGCGGCGATGTCCGCCGCACGGGCGAAGAGATAGTCGCCGACCAGGATGGCGACCGAGTTGGTCCAGCGGGAGTTCGCGCTGGGCGCGCCTCGGCGGACGGCAGCCTCGTCCATCACGTCGTCGTGGTAGAGGGTGGCGAGGTGGGTAAGTTCCATCACCACGGCAGCCGGGACCACCTGCGCGCGGGTGGGGTCCCCGAACTGGGCGCCGAGCGCCACCAACAGTGGCCGGAAGCGCTTCCCGCCGGCCTCGACGAGGTGCCGGGCAGCCTCGGTGACGAACGGATCGGCGCTGGCCACACTGGCCCGCAACTCGACCTCGACAGTGTCCAGCAGACCCAGCACGGACGCCTCGACGCGGGGATCGGCGAGGTTCAGGCCGAGCGCGCCGAACTGACTCGTGCTCGCCCGACCCCGACGACCGCCGGAGCCGGAGGCACCTGAACGCTCGCCAGCCGGATTCACCACGCTATCAACCATGCCACACCCGTTCGACCTGCTCCGGGCCGGGGATACGCACCGGGGGCCGGCACGTGAACACGCGCCGACCCCCAGTGATCGATCCTTCGGTCATCGCACGAATTCGGCAGCTCCGGTGGCCAGGTCGAGCAGCGGCGCCGGGGCGATGCCCAGCACCAGGGTGGCCAGCACACCGATCATCAGTGCGGCGGAGGTGAGCCCACCGGGCACCGTGACGGTCGGGGTGGACTCGCCCGGCTCGGAGAGCCACATCATCACCACGACCCGCAGGTACGGGAACGCCAGCACCATGCTGGTCAGCACACCCGCGATCACCAGCCAGGCGTGGCCACTCTCCAGCGCCGGCCCGAAGATGGCGAACTTGCTGGTGAAGCCGCTGGTGAGCGGGATACCGGCGAAGGCCAGCAGGATGAAGGTGAACAGTGCGGCGAAGAACGGCGAACGCCGGCCCAGCCCAGCCCAGCGGGACAGGTGGGTGGCCTCCCCGTCGGCGTCCCGCACCAGGGTCACCACCGCGAACGCGGCCAGCACCGAGAAGCCGTACGCGACCAGGTAGAACATCGTGCCGGAGAGCCCGTCGCGGCTCGGCGCCAGCACACCGACCAGCAGGTAGCCGGCGTTGGCGATCGAGGAGTACGCGAGCAGCCGCTTGATGTCGGTCTGGGTGACCGCGAGCACCGCGCCAACCAGCATGGTCAGCACGGCCACGACGCCGAGCACCGGAGTGAAGTCCCAGCTGGCGTCGGCGAACGCGACGTGGAAGACGCGCAGCAGAGCACCGAACGCGGCGACCTTCGTGCAGGCCGCCATGAAGCCGGTGACCGGGGTCGGCGCACCCTGGTAGACGTCCGGGGTCCAGACGTGGAACGGTGCCGCCGCGGCCTTGAAGAGCAGACCGATGGAGAGCAGCGCCATACCGGCGAAGAGCAGCACCGGGCTGGCCGGCGACTCACTCACCGCCGCGTTGACCGTGGCGAAGTCGACGCCGGCCGTACGGCCCGGGATGCCGGCGGTGAAGCCGTAGATCAGGGCCACGCCGAACAGGAAGAACGCGGAGGCGTACGCGCCGAGCAGGAAGTACTTCATCGCCGCCTCCTGGCTCAGCAGGCGCCGGCGACGGGCCAGCGCGCAGAGCAGGTAGAGCGGCAGGGAGAAGACCTCCAGCGCGATGAACATGGTCAGCAGGTCGTTCGCCGCCACGAAGATCAGCATGCCGCCGATCGCGAACGTGGTGAGCGGATAGACCTCGGTGAGGCCGTTGCGCCCCTCGGCCTGTCGCCGGTCGTCGGCCGACTCGGCGGTCACCGCGGCCTGGGCGACGAACGCCCCGCCCCGCTCGACCGAGCGGTCACCGATCAGCAGCAGCGCCATCGCGGCCAGCACCAGGATCGCGCCCTGGAGGAAGAGCGTCGGCCCGTCCACCGCGAGGGCCTGACCGGCGGTGATGATTCGGACGTCGGCGTTGAGGACCACCATGGTCAGCGCCGCGAGCACCGCCAACAGCGCCAGCGTCAACTGCACCACGTGCCGCGAGCGCCGGGGCACGAGAGCCTCGACCAACACACCGAGCAGGGCGGTGCCCAGCATGATCAGGATCGGAGCGAGCGCCGCGTAGTCGATCGACGGCAGTTTCAACTCGGTCACTTTGCCGCCTCCTGGACGGTGCCCACCGATGATGGAGCGGGGTCGGTCCTGCCGATGTCGTCCATGGTCGCCTGGACGGCCGGGTTGATCACGTCAGTGACCGGCTTCGGGAAGAAGCCGAGCAGCACGATCAGTGCGATCAGCGGGGCGACCACGAACTTCTCGCGCAGGTTGAGGTCCCGGCGCATGCCCTCGACCTCGGTCAGCGCCGGGTTGAGCGTGCCCTGGGTGGTGCGCTGCACCATCCACAGCACATACGCGGCGGCCAGGATGATGCCGAGCGTGGCGATGATCGCGACCGGCTTGTTCACCGTGAAGGTGCCGATCAGCACCAGGAACTCGGAGATGAACGGTGCCGTGCCGGGCAGCGCGAGCGAGGCGAGACCGGCGAAGAAGAGCACCCCGGCAAGCACCGGGACCAGCTTGCCGGCGCCGCCGAAGTCACTGATCAGCGACGAGCCGCGCCGGGAGATCAGCATGCCCACCACCAGGAAGAGCAGACCGGTGGCCAACCCGTGGTTGAGCATGTAGAGCACCGCGCCGGTGCCGGCCTGGGTGGTGAAGGCGAAGATGCCCACCCCGATGAAGCCGAAGTGCGCGATCGAGGTGTACGACACCAGCCGCTTGAGGTCGTTCTGGCCGACCGCCAGCAGCGCGGCGTAGACGATGCCGATCACGCCCAGCGCCAGTGCCCACGGGGCGAACCACTTCGACGCCTCGGGGAACAGCGGCAGGCAGTAGCGCAGGATGCCGAACGTGCCGACCTTGTCCAGCACACCGACGAGCAGCGCCGCGGCGCCCGCCGGGGCCGCACCACCGGCGTCGGGCAGCCAGGTGTGGAACGGGAAGAACGGCGCCTTGATGGCGAACGCGAGGAAGAAGCCGAGGAACAGCCAACGCTCGGTGCCGGTGCTGATGTCGACCTGCGACAGGGCCTGCCAGTCGAAGGTCTTCCCGCCGACCACCCACAGGCCGATCACGGCGGCCAGCATGAACAGACCGCCGACGAGCGAGTAGAGGAAGAACTTCACCGCCGCGTACTGCCGCTGGTGGCCGCCGTAGCTGCCGATCAGGAAGTACATCGGGACGAGCATGACCTCGAAGAACACGTAGAACAGGAAGACGTCGGCGGCAGCGAAGACGCCGATCATCGTGCACTCGAGGACCAGCAGCAGTGCGAAGTAGACGGGCACCGACCGCTTCGACGACTCCGCGTCGTGCCAGGAGGCCAGGATCACCAGCGGCACCAGAACCGCGATCAGCATCAGCATCACCAGCGCGATGCCGTCGGCGGCGAAGGTGAAGCTGACACCCCAGTTCGGGATCCACGAGTACGACTCGCGGAACTGGAACCGGTCACCGCCAGCGTTGAAGCTGACCCACATCACCACCGAGAGCACCAGCACGAGCAGTGACCAGGCGAATGCCACCTGCTTGGCCAGCTCCGGCCGATGGCGCGGCAGGAAGGCCACCACCAGGGCGCCCACCAGCGGCGCCACGGTGAGCACCGAGAGGAACGGGAAGTTGGACATTATGCGGCCTTACCTCCGTCGTGGATGCCTGGTCCGCCGGCGGGGGCGGCCGGGAAGAGGTCGATCACGCCAACCACCCGGCCTGCACCGCCAGGAACGCCGCCATCACCAGCAGCGCACCGGCCAGGATCGAGGTGGCGTACGAGCGGACGAAGCCGGTCTGCAACCGCCGGAGTCGACCCGAACCACCGCCGACCGCTGCGGCGAGCCCGTTGACCAGCCCGTCGATGCCCCGGTTGTCGAGGAACACCAGCGCCCGGGTGAGGAAGATGCCCGGCTTCTCGAAGACCGCCTCGTTCACCGCGTCGGTGTAGAGGTTGCGTCGGGCTGCGGTGACCAGCACCCCGGCCGGCTGCGGCGCGATGGCCGTACCGGCCCGGAACAGGAACCAGGCCAGCCCCGCACCGAGCACGGTCACCAGCAGCGACAGCGTGGTGATCACGGCGTGCGAGAGGACCGCCTCGTGCTCGGCGTGCTCGCCACCCAGCCCGGCGGTCTCCGTCAGCCAGTCCGGTACGGAGGTGGAGAGCAGGAAGCCGGCACCGACCGAGCCGACCGCCAGCAGGATCAGCGGGATGGTCATCAGCTTCGGCGACTCGTGCGGGTGCTCGATGTCCTCGGTCCACCGCTTCGGGCCGTGGAAGGTGAGCACGAACAGCCGGGTCATGTAGAACGCGGTCAGCCCGGCGCCGAGCAGCGCGGCCCCGCCGAAGAGCCAGGCCGTCCAGTCGGTCCGCTCGAAGGCGGCCACGATGATCGGCTCCTTCGAGAAGAAGCCGGAGAACGGGAACATGCCGATGATGGCCAGCCAGCCCATCATGAACGTCAGCCAGGTGATCTTCATGTACTTCGACAGCCCGCCGAAGCGGCGGATGTCGACCTGGTCCTTCATCCCGTGCATCACCGAGCCGGCGCCCAGGAACATGTTGGCCTTGAAGAAGCCGTGCGCCAGCAGGTGCACGATGGCCAGCGCGTACGCCCCGCCACCGAGGCCGACGCCGAGGAACATGTAGCCGATCTGGCTCACCGTCGACCAGGCGAGCACCCGCTTGATGTCGTCCTTGGCCGCGCCGATGATGCAGCCCATCAGCAGGGTGAGTGCGCCGACGCTGACCACCACGAGCTGGAGCGTCGAGTTCGCCGAGAAGATCGGGTTGGAGCGGGCGATCAGGTAGACGCCCGCGGTGACCATGGTGGCGGCGTGGATGAGCGCCGACACCGGGGTGGGGCCCTCCATCGCGTCCGGCAGCCACGCCTGCAGCGGGAACTGACCGGACTTACCGGCCGCGCCGAGCAGCAGCAGCAGGCCGAGCACCAGCACGGTGGTGCCGGTCAGCGCGCCGACGCCGTTGAACACCTCGTCGTACTGGGTGGTGCCCAGGGTGGCGAACATGATGAAGATGCCGATGGCCAGGCCGGCGTCGCCGACCCGGTTCATCAGGAACGCCTTCTTGCCGGCGGTGGCCGCGCTCGGCCGCTCGGTCCAGAAGGAGATCAGCAGGTACGACGCCAGACCGACGCCCTCCCAGCCGAAGTAGAGCATCACGTAGTTGTTGCCGAGCACCAGCAGCAGCATCGCCGCGACGAACAGGTTGAAGTACGCGAAGAACCGACGACGGCCCGCGTCGTGCGCCATGTACTCCACCGCGTACAGGTGGATCAGGAAACCCACCCCGGTGATCAGCAGTACGAAGACCGCGGCCAGCGGGTCGAACAGCAGGCCGAAGTCGACGCGCAGATCACCGACCGCGATGAAGTCCCAGAGGCTCAGCTCGACCGACTTGTTCTCCAGGCCTCGAAGCTGGAAGAAGAAGGACAGGCCGAGCACGAACGCGGCACCGATGGAGGCGACGCCCAGCCAGTGCCCCCAGCGGTCGGCCCGCCGACCGAGCAGCAGCAGGATGGCGGCGCTGACCAGCGGGATCGCCACCAGCAGCCAGACGCTGCCGAGCAAGCCACCTGCCGGAGCGTAAGCGACGGCGCCGAACGGCGCCGCTGAGGCGTGCGCCAGATTCTCTTCCACTTGCTTGCCCCTTAGTACTTGAGCAGGTTGGCGTCGTCGACACTCGCCGAGCGTCGCGTCCGGAAGATGGACATGATGATCGCGAGACCGACCACGACCTCGGCCGCCGCCACCACCATCACGAAGAACGCCATGATCTGACCGTTGAGGTCACCGTTGATCCGGCTGAAGGTGACCAGCGTCAGATTGGCCGCGTTGAGCATCAGCTCCACGCACATGAACAGCACGAGCGCGTTGCGCCGGACCAGCACGCCGGCAGCACCGATGGTGAACAGCACCGCGGCGAGGACCAGGTAGTAGTTCGGCTCGACCGAGAAGAACGTCTCCATTATTTGTCCGTCCCCTTCAGCGAGGTCTCCTCGGCGGTCAGCTCGCGCTGCGGAAGGATCGCCGGGGTGCTGCGGTCGGTCAGGCGGCCGTCCGGCAACCGGGCCGGGGTGGCCACCGAGGATGAGGTCGCGAAGACGCCGGGGCCCGGCTTCGGGCCGGGGTAGTTGCCCGGGGCGAAGCGAGCCCGCATGGTCGACGGCTGGTCGATCTTGTCCTGCTTACGCCGCTCGACATGGGCCAGCACCATGGCACCGACCGCCGCGGTGATCAGCAGCGCCGAGGTCAGCTCGAACGCGAAGACGTACTTGGTGAACAGCAGTCGGGCGATGCCCTGCACGTTCCCCTCCGCGTTGGCCTGCTCCAGGCCGACCGCGGTGGTCTTGTCCAGCGCCTGGTAGAGGCCGCTGCCGACCAGGCCGGCGAAGCCCAGGCCGAGCACGATCGCGGCGACCCGCTGGCCGCGCAGCGTCTCGATCAGCGAGTCCGTGGAGTCCCGACCGACCAGCATCAGCACGAAGAGGAAGAGCATCATGATCGCGCCGGTGTAGACGATGATCTGCACCATGCCGATGAACGGACCGGCCTGGAGCACATAGAACACGCCCAGACAGAGCATGGTCAGCACCAGCCAGAGCGCCGAGTGCACGGCGTTGCGCGCGGCCACCATCCCGATCGCGCCGATCAGCGCGAGCGGGGCGAGGATCCAGAAGGTGACCGCCTCACCGCCGGGCACCGAACCCGCCGCGGCGAGCACCGTAGACGTGGTCATGCTTCCTCTCCCTTGCCGGCCGCCACGCGCTGGGCGGCCTGCTCGGCGCCCGGGAACGTCACGCCGGGGTGCTCCTCGACCTGGTAGCGGCCGGGGCCCATCGGGGACGTCTCCGCACCGGCGGAGGTGCCCGGGTTGGTCAGCGCGCCGACGTAGTAGTCCTTCTCGCTGTCACCCAGCCGCATCGGGTGCGGCGGCTGCTCCATGCCCTCGAGCAACGGTGCGAGCAACTGCTCCTTGGTGAAGATCAGGTCCTGCCGGTTGTCCCGGGCCAGCTCGTACTCGTTGCTCATGGTGAGCGATCGGGTCGGGCAGGCCTCGATGCACAGCCCACAGAAGATGCACCGGGCGTAGTTGATCTGGTAAATGCTCGCGTACCGCTCACCCGGCGAGAAGCGCTGCTCGTCGGTGTTGTCGCCACCCTCGACGTAGATCGCGTCCGCCGGGCAGGCCCAGGCGCACAGCTCACAGCCGATGCACTTCTCCAGGCCGTCCGGGTGCCGGTTCAGGATGTGCCGCCCGTGGTAGCGCGGCGCCGACACCGGCGGCTTGAACGGGTAGTCGGTGGTGACGACCTTCCTGAACATGTGCGAGAAGGTGACACCGAATCCCTTGAACGTTCCGGTGATCGAGCCCACGTCACACCTCCCTGGAGTCCGAGCCGGCAACGATGTTGGCCGGCTCCCGCTCGGCGACCACGCGCGTGATGCGCGGGCTCGGTGGTACCTGAAGATCCATCGGTGGCAGCGGGAAGCTCCCGTACGGCCGGTTGTCGACCTGTTCCTGCGTCGTCGGCGTCGGCTGGGGCTTGCGGTTGGGCCAGAACAGCGTGGCGATCAGCAGGAGGCCGGCCGGGATGCCGACGGCGATGACCTTGCCGCGCGTGTCCCAGTCCTCGATGGAGCGCAGGCCCGACAGGACCAGGATCCAGACCAGGTTGATCGGCAGCAGCACCTTCCAACCGAGGCGCATGAACTGGTCGTAGCGCAGCCGGGGCAGCGTGCCGCGCAGCCACACGAAGACGAAGACCAGCGCGATCACCTTGCCGAAGAACCAGAGCATCGGCCACCAACCGGAGTTGGCGCCCTCCCAGATGGTGATCGGCCACGGTGCCCGCCACCCGCCGAGGAACAGCGTGGTGGTGACCGCGGACATGGTCACCATCGCGACGTACTCGCTGAGCATGAACAGCGCGAACTTGAGCGAGCTGTACTCGGTCATGAAGCCCGCGACCAGCTCGGATTCGGCCTCGGGCAGGTCGAACGGCGCCCGGTTGGTCTCACCCACGGTGGCGATGAAGAAGATGATGAAGCTCGGCAGCAGCAGGATCGCGTACCAGCCCGGCGCCGGGATCTCGGTGCCGAAGATGGTCAGCCGCGTGGCGTCGCCCTGAGCGGCGACGATCCCGCTGGTGCTCATCGTGCCGGCGGTCATGAAGACCGCCACGATGCTCAGCCCCATGGCGACCTCGTAGGAGATCATCTGGGCGGTCGACCGGAGACCACCGAGGAGCGGGTACGTCGAGCCGGAGGCCCAGCCGCCCAGCACGATGCCGTAGACGCCCATCGAGGAGCAGGCCAGCAGCAGCAGCACCGCCACCGGCACGTCGGTGACCTGCAACGGCGTGTGGTGGCCGAAGATGCTCACCATCGGGCCGAACGGCACCACCGACAGAGCGGTGACCGCGCAGATCACCGAAATGGTCGGGGCGAAGAAGTAGACGACCTTGTCGGCCGCCTTCGGCAGGATGTCCTCCTTGAAGGCCATCTTCAGGCCGTCGGCGAGGGTCTGCAGCAGGCCGAACGGACCGACCTGGTTCGGGCCCGGCCGCACCTGCATGTAACCGACGACGCGCCGCTCGAACCAGACACCGAGCAGGGTGGCCAGCAGACCGAAGGCGAACGCGAAGACAATCTTGCCGAGAACCAGCCACCAAGGATCCCGGCCGAAGTCGGCCAGCGTCGGGTCCTGGGCCAGGTAGATCGGACTCACTGGTTACCCCCGGTGTTGAGGAGCGGACCCGGAAGGCCGGTCTCGTCGGCCGCCACCCGCCCGGCCGGGACGGCCACGCGCGGTGCGGGGACGGAGAGCCGGACGACCGCGCCGGACGTCGCCCCGAGGCTGCGTCGCACGGTCGAGCCGGGTGAGTTGGTCGGCAGCCAGACCACGCCGTCCGGCATTTCGGTGAGCTCCGCCGGCAGGGTCAGCGCCCCCCGGTCGGTGCCGACCGTGACCGCGTCGCCGTCGGCGACACCGAGTGCCTCGGCGGTGCCCTTACCCAGCCGGACCACCGGCGGACGGGCGGTGCCGGCGAGGTTCTCGTCGCCGTCGGTCAGCGTGCCGAGGTCCACCAGTTGGTGCCAGGTGGCCAGCACGGCCTCCCCGGCACCAGGCTGCGGCACCCGGCCCGGCGCCACCGACGGCGCGGCCGGCCGAGACGTACGCGTCGCCGGCAGCATGCCCAGCTCGCGACGCACGCTCGGCACGTCCGCGGTGCCGAGCCGCACGTCGAGCAGTGCGGCCAGCGCGTCGAGCACCCGACCGTCGGTCATGGCCGCCGTGTCCAGCACCGGCTCGAACGGGCGCAGCCGACCCTCCCAGTCCAGGAAGCTGCCGGCCTTCTCGACCACCGGGGCGATCGGAAGCACCACGTCCGCCCGCCGGGTCACCGCGCTGCCGCGCAGCTCCAGGCTGACCAGGAACGGCACCGCGTCCAGGGCGGCCTCGGCCAGGCGCGGGTCGGCCAGGTCGGCCGGGTCGACACCGCCGACGACCAACGCGCCGAGCTGCCCGTTGGCCGCGGCGGCGAGAATGCCGTCGGTGTCCCGACCGGCCTGGCTCGGGATCACCCCGGCCGGAATGTCCCACGCCTCACCCAGCTCGGCCCGAGCGGCCGGCTCGGTGACCAGCCGTCCACCGGGGAGCAGGTTGGGCAGGCAGCCCGCGTCGACCGCGCCGCGGTCACCCGCGCGCCGCGGCACCCAGGCCATCTTCGCGCCGGTACGCCGAGCGACGTCCGCCGCGGCGGACAGCCCACCCGGCACAGATGCCAACCGCTCGCCGACGAGCAGGATCGCGCCCGGTGCACTCAGCGCCTCGGTGACCGTGGCGTGCTCGGCGAGCACGTTGGCCTCCTCGCCCGGCACCACCCGGGCCAGCTTGGCACCGAGCTTCTCCAGGCCACGGGTGGCGAACGGCGCCAGCGCGTACACCGTCAAGGTCTTCTTCAGGTACGCCTTGCGCAGCCGCAGGAAGAGGATCGGGCACTCTTCCTCCGGCTCCAGGCCGACCAGCACCACCGCCGGCGCGTTCTCCACGTCGGTGTAGGTGACGTCGGTGACCCCGGCGACCGAGCTGGCCAGGAAGTCGGCCTCCTCGCGGGAGACCGGACGGGCCCGGAAGTCGATGTCGTTGGTGTTCAACGCGACCCGGGCGAACTTCGCGTACGCGTAGGCGTCCTCGACGGTCAGCCGACCGCCGGTGAGGACCGCCGTGCCCTGCCCGCTCTCCCGAGCCGCGTGCAGCCCTTCGGCGGCCTTGGTGAGCGCCTCACTCCAGGACGCTTCGCGCAGCTCACCGGTGTGCTCGTCGCGGACCAGCGGGGTGGTCAGCCGGTCGGTGGCCCGGGTGTACTGGAAGCCCCACCGGCCCTTGTCGCAGTTCCACTCCTCGTTCACCGCCGGCTCGTCGCCGGCCAGCCGGCGCAGCACCTTGCCGCGCCGCCAGTCGGTGCGCTGCCCGCAGCCGGCCGAGCAGTGCTCGCAGACACTCGGGCTGGAGACCAGGTCGAACGGGCGGGCCCGGAAGCGGTACTGGGCACCGGTCAGCGCACCCACCGGGCAGATCTGCACGGTGTTGCCGGAGAAGTAGGAGTTGAACGGGACATCCCCGGCGTCGCCCTCTTCGCCGTACGCGTCGTCCCGGTAGATGTTGATTTCCTCGGCGGACGACCGGCCCATCAGGTCGATGAACTTGTCGCCGGCGATCTCATCGGAGAACCGGGTGCACCGCTGGCAGAGCACGCAGCGCTCGCGGTCCAGCAGCACCTGGCTGCTGATCGCCATCGGCTTCTCGTACTCCCGCTTGTGCTCGTGGAAGCGCGAGTCGGTGCGGCCGGTGGACATCGCCTGGTTCTGGAGCGGGCACTCGCCGCCCTTGTCACACATCGGGCAGTCCAGCGGGTGGTTGAGCAGCAGCAGCTCCATCACCCCCTCCTGCGCCTTCTTGGCCACCGGGGAGGTGATCTGGGTACGCACGACCATGCCGTCGGCGACGGCCTGGGTGCAGGAGGCGACCGGCTTGCGCTGCCCCTCCACCTCGACCAGGCACTGCCGACACGCGCCGGCCGGGGCCAGCAGCGGGTGGTCGCAGAAGCGGGGGATCTCGGTGCCCATCTGCTCGGCGACCCGGATCAGCAGCGTCCCCTTGGGGGCGGTGACCTCGACGCCGTCGATGGTGAGGGTGACGGTCTCGGTCTGCTTGGCTACGTCGGTCATCAGTGCGCCCCTACCAGGGTCTTCTCCGACAGCTTGGGTGCGGTACGTCCCTCGATGTAGTCGAGGTAGTCCTGCTTGAAGTACTGCAGCGACGAGGTCACCGAGCTGGTCGCGCCGTCACCCAGGCCACAGAACGAGCGGCCGAGGATGTTGTCGCAGGTGTCCAGCAGGGTGTCCAGGTCCTCGTGGGTGCCCTGACCGGCGAGGATCCGCCGGTAGACCCGGACCATCCAGTAGTTGCCCTCGCGGCACGGGGTGCACTTGCCGCACGACTCGTGGTGGTAGAACTCCAGCCACCGGTACGTCGCGTAGACCGGGCAGTCCTGGTCGGAGAAGATCTGGGTGGCCGTGGTGCCGAGGATCGAGCCGGCCGCCGCCACCCCCTCGAAGTCCAGTGGCACGTCCAGGTGCTCGGCGGCGAGCAGCGGGGTGGACGAACCGCCCGGGGTCCAGAACCGCAGGTTGTGCCCGAGCTGCATCCCACCGGCCAACTCCAGCAGCTCGCGCAGCGTGACGCCCATCGAGCACTCGTACTGGCCCGGGTTGACGATCCGGCCGGAGAGCGAATAGATCATCGGCCCGGAGGACTTCTCGGTGCCCATGCTCTTCCACCAGTCGGCACCACCGAGCACGATCGGCGGCACGCTGGCGATGGTGCCGACGTTGTTCACCACCGTCGGGCTCGCGTACAGGCCGTGGGTGGCCGGGAACGGTGGGCGCAGCCGGGGCTGACCCCGGAACCCCTCCAGCGAGTCCAGCAGCGCCGTCTCCTCGCCGCAGATGTACGCCCCGGCGCCGGAGTGCACCACCAGCTCCAGGTCGTACCCGCTGCGCAGGATGTTCCGGCCGAGGTAGCCCTTGTCGTACGCCTCCTGGACGGCGTTGCGCAGCCGGCGCGCGGCGTGCACCGCCTCGCCCCGGATGTAGATGTAGGCGCGGTTGGCCCGGATCGCGTACGACGCGATGATCACGCCCTCGATCAGCGCGTGCGGGTCGTGGGTCATCAGCGGCAGGTCCTTGCAGGTGCCCGGCTCGCCCTCGTCGGCGTTGACCACCAGGTAGTGCGGCTTGCCGTCGCCCTGCGGGATGAAGCCCCACTTGAGACCGGTGGGGAAGCCGGCGCCGCCCCGGCCGCGCAGACCCGAGTCCTTGATCAGTTGGATCAGGTCGTCCGGGTGGGCCTTGATCGCCTTGCGCAGGGCGGCGTAGCCGTCCAACTGCTCGTACGTGCCGATGCGCCAGGCGTCCGGCGACAGCCAGCGCTTGGTCAGCACCGGCGTCAGCTTGGCCAGCGTCTCCGGGCGGGGAGTGGTCACTTCTGGGCCCCCGTTTCGCTCGCGGCGGCGGAGTTCGCGCCACCGGCGCTCGCCGACGCTTCGTTGAGGTTGCGCTCCTGCGCACCGGTGGAGTCACCGGCGGGCTTGCGGTCGCTGGCCGGCGCGTTGGCCGCCACGCCGGCGGCCTGGGCCTCCTGCGCGTCGCGCGGGGCCGGCGGCGAGGTCTCCGCCGGAACCGTGACGGAGGCGCCGTCGCCGCCCTTCACCGGGCTGGTCGGCGTGGCGGGCTCAACGGCAGGCTTCGCGGCGGCCTCGGTGGCCTTCGCCTTCGCCGCCGCCTTGTCCGCCTCCGCCTTGCTGCGGATCGGGGTGTTCGGGTCGAACCCCGGCACCGAGACGCCGTGCTGCTGCGCCAGCCGCAGCCCGCGCAGGGTGGGCTCACCCGGCCCGCCGTCGGCGACCGCGCCGTCGCGCTCGTCGGCGAAACCGGCGAGCTGCACCGCCATCTCCTTGAGCGTGCAGAGCCGGGCACCGCGGGTCGGCATCGGCCGCCCGCCCGCCCGCAGCTCGTCGACCACGCTGACCGCGGTGGACGGGTCCACGCCGTCGAAGAAGTCGTAGTTGACCGTCATCACCGGGCCGTAGTCGCACGCCGCCAGGCACTCGGCGTGCTCCAGCGTGATCCTCTGGTCGGCGGTCGTCTCGTCGTGCCCGACGCCCAGGTGCTCCGAGAGGGTGTCGTAGACCTCCTGGCCACCGAGCACGTTGCACATGGTGTTGGTGCAGACGCTGACCAGGAAGTCACCGGTCGGCTTCCGCTTGTACATGGTGTAGAAGGTGGCCACCGCGCCGACCTGGGCCTTGTTCAGCCCGAGCACCTCGGCGCAGAACGCGACCCCGGCCGGGGAGACGTACCCCTCTTCGGCCTGCACCAGGTGCAGCAACGGCAGCAACGCCGAGCGGGACCGGTCCGCCGGGTAACGGGCGATGATCTCGCGCGCCCGCTCCCGGGTCTCGTCAGAAAAGCTCATCGGTCACAACCACCCATCACGGGGTCCAACGAGGCACCGCCGGCGATCACGTCGGCGATCAGACCGCCCTCGGCCATCGCCGGGAGGGCCTGGAGGTTGACGAAGCTCGGCTCCCGGTAGTGCACCCGGTACGGCCGGGTGCCACCGTCGGAGACCGCGTGCACGCCCAACTCGCCGCGGGGCGACTCGATGCCGACGTACACCTGGCCGGGCGGGACCCGGAAGCCCTCGGTGACCAACTTGAAGTGGTGGATCAGCGACTCCATCGACTGACCCATGATCTTCGCGACGTGCTCCAGCGAGTTGCCCATGCCGTCGACGCCGATGGCCAACTGCGCCGGCCAGGCGATCTTGCGGTCGGCGACCATCACCGGGCCCGGCCGGAGCCGGTCCAGCGCCTGCTCGACCAGCTTCATCGACTCCCGGATCTCGGCGAGCCGGACCAGGTAGCGGCCCCACACGTCACCGTCGGGGTGGGTCGGCACGTCGAACTCGTACGTCTCATAACCGCAGTACGGCATGGTCTTGCGCAGGTCCCACGCGAGGCCTGCGGAGCGCAGTACCGGCCCGGTGATGCCGAGCGCCACGCAGCCGGTCACATCCAGCACCGCGACGTTCTTCGTGCGCTCGGTCCAGATCGGCTGGCCGGAGAGAAGGTCCTCGTACTCCTTGAGCTTCTTCGGCATCATCTTGAGGAACTCGCGGATCTTGACGATCGCCTCGTCCGGCACGTCCTGCGCCACACCACCCGGCCGGACGTACGCGTGGTTCATGCGCAGACCGGTGATGGTCTCGAAGATGTCGAGGATGTACTCCCGCTCGCGGAAGCCGTACAGCATGATCGAGATCGCGCCCAGCTCCATGCCGGTGGTGGCCAGCCAGACCAGGTGCGACGAGATCCGGTTGAGCTCCATCATCAGCACGCGGATGGTGGTGGCCCGCTCGGTGATGTCGTCGGTGATGCCGAGCAGCTTCTCGACCGCCAGCGCGTACGCCGTCTCGTTGAAGATCGGGGCGAGGTAGTCCATCCGGGTCACGAACGTCGAGCCCTGGACCCAGTTGCGGTATTCGAGGCTCTTCTCGATGCCGGTGTGCAGGTAGCCGATGACCGAGCGGGCCTCGCGGACCGTCTCGCCCTCCAGCTCCAGGATCAGCCGCAGCACCCCGTGCGTGGACGGGTGCTGCGGACCCATGTTGACGACGATCCGCTCGTCGTTGATCGGGTCGGTGCCCGAGACGATCGTGTCCCAGTCCCCACCGGTGACGGTGAAGACCCGACCCTCGGTGGTCTCATGCTCGGTCGCATAGTTCGACGTGGTCATTGGTAGGACCTCCTCCGGTCCGGCGGCGCGATCTCGGCGCCCTTGTACTCGACCGGCACGCCACCGAGCGGGTAGTCCTTGCGCTGCGGGTGGCCCTCCCAGTCGTCCGGCATGAGGATCCGGGTCAGGTTGGGGTGGCCGTCGAAGACGATGCCGAACATGTCGTACGCCTCCCGCTCCTGCCAGTCCGCGGTCGGGTAGATGGCGGTCACGCTGGGCAGGTGCGGGGCCTCGACGGAGACCGCAGCCTCCAGCCGGACCCGACGCCGGTAGGTCATCGAGGTGAGCAGGTAGACCACGTGCAGCCGGCGCTCGTCGGCACCGAGGTAGTCCACACCGGACACCGACGAGCACAGCTCGAAACGCAGCGCCAGGTCGTCCCGCATCACCTGGCAGACCTCGGCGATCCGCTCCGGGCGTACGTGCAGGGTCAGCTCATCCCGGTCGACCACGACCTTCTCGATCGCGTCGCCGAAGGCCGGGTACGCCTCCTCCAACGCGTCGCGGACCTCGTCGAAGTAGCCCCCGTACGGCCGGGGCGCCTCCTCGATGGGCTGGCGCTGGCGGACCAGGCCGCCGTAGCCGGACACGTCGCCCGTGCCCTGGTTGCCGAACATGCCGCGCCCCGCCGGGCTGGCCGGCGGGTACTCGGCCGGGGCGGTGGTGCTGGCGCCGGCCGGCGTGACCGGCACCGGCACGCCGCCGTCGTTGGGCTTGTCGGTGGGTGACGTCATTTGGGGCCTGCCTGCGGGTGGAGGTGGTTCTGAGCGTTCATCCAGTTCTCGATCCGCAGCTGCTCCTCGCGGCCCTCGCGGACCGCGCGGGTCCACTCGGCGCGCCGGGCCTTGTCGCTCCGGTACGAGGAGGGCATGGAGCCGTAGGGAACGATCGGAACATCGCCGCGCTCCTGGCGGGCAGCCAGCATCTTGCGGCCGTTCGGGCCCAACGGCTCATACATGATCTTCTCGCGGAGCTTGAGGATCGCGTCGATGAGCATCTCCGGCCGGGGCGGGCAGCCGGGCAGGTACATGTCGACCGGCACCACGTGGTCGACGCCCTGCACGATGGCGTAGTTGTTGAACATGCCGCCGCTGCTGGCGCAGACGCCCATCGAGAGCACCCAGCGGGGCTCGGCCATCTGGTCGTAGATCTGGCGCAGCACCGGGGCCATCTTCTGACTCACCCGGCCAGCCACGATCATCAGGTCGGCCTGCCGGGGCGACGCCCGGAAGACCTCCATGCCCCAGCGGCCCATGTCGTAGTGGGGACCACCGGCGGCCATCATCTCGATGGCGCAGCAGGCCAGGCCGAAGGTAGCGCCCCACACGGACGACTTCCGGGACCAGTTGACCAGCTTCTCCACCGAGGTGAGCAGGACGCCGGCGGGAAGCTTCTCCTCGATGCCCATCTGACGTTCCTTCCTCAGTCCCAGTCCAGGCCGCCGCGCCGCCACACATAGGCGTACGCGACGAAGACCGCGACGATGAACAGGACCATCTCCACGAAGCCGAAGATCGGCAGAGCGTCAAACGAGACCGCCCAGGGGTAGAGGAAGATGATCTCGATGTCGAAGACGATGAAGAGCATCGCCGTCAGGTAGAACTTGATCGGGAACCGTCCGCCGCCGACCGGCTGCGGGCTGGGCTCGATGCCGCACTCGTATGCCTCGAGTTTGGCCTTGTTGTAGCGATGGGGACCGGCGAAGCGCGCGGCGCCAACGGAAAACAGCGAGAACGCCGCGGCGAGGGCGAACAGCCCGATGATCGGTGCGTAAGGCGAGAGCGACATCGTTTTCTCCTGCTCGTCCTTCCCTGCCCTCGGTGCTTGACGAAAATCACACTATTCACGTCCCTCGCAGTGGCAGCCAGCGGGGGTCGATCTTTGTCGGCGTCGGGGCTGTGACCAGCCAAGACGCCAGTCATCTATACGGCTGGTGCTGCTTTCGTCATCGCGTTGATGACCCGGTCCATCGCATCCCCGCCACGCGGGTCGGTCAGGTTGGCCAACAGCTTGAGCACGAAACGCATCAGCGTCGGATGCGGCATGCCGTGTTTGGTGGCGATCCGCATGATCTCCGGGCGGCCGATCAGTTTCACGAAGATGCCGCCCAACCGGTAGTAGCCGCCGAGCCGGGCCTTCAGCTCGTTCGGGTACGCCATGAGCGCTCGCTCCCGCTCCGGGCCGGCCGGCCGGGCGAGGGCCTGGACCGCGACCTCGGCGGCCAGCTCGCCGGACTCCATCGCGTAGGCGATGCCCTCACCGTTGAACGGGTTGACCATGCCGCCGGAGTCGCCGACCAGCATCACGCCGCGGGTGTAGTGGGGCACCCGGTTGAAGCCCATCGGCAGCGCGGCGCCGAGGATCGGGCCGTCGGCGTTGGTCTCGTCGGTCATCCCCCAGTCCTCGGGAGTGTTGGCGAGCCAGTCGGTGAGCAGCCGGCGGTAGTTGGTCTTGCCGAACGCGGACGACGAGTTGAGCACGCCGAGGCCGACGTTGACCCGGCCGTCGCCGAGGCCGAAGATCCAGCCGTACCCGGGCAGCAGGTTGTCGCCGCTGTCCTTGCTGCGCAGCTCCAGCCAGGACTCGAGGTAGTTGTCGTCGTGCTTGGCAGGCGAGTGGTAGTAGCGGCGGACGGCCACGCCGATCGGCCGGTCCTCCCGCTTGGCCAGCCCGAGCGCGAGCGGGAACCGGCCGGAGACCCCGTCGGCCGCAACGACCAGCGGGGCGTGGAAGGTGGCGGGCTCCTTGCCCGGGCCGACCTCCGCCTCGACGCCGGTGACCCGGCCGTCGCCGTCGAGCACCGGGCCCAGCACGTTGACGCTGGTCCGCAGCTTGGCGCCGGCGGCCACCGCCCGCTGGACGAGCAGGTCGTCGAAGTCCAGCCTCGTTCGCACCAGGCCGTAGTTGGGGAAGCTGGCGAGATCCGGCCAGTCCAGCTCGAGGCGCACCCCACCGCCGATGACCCGCAGGCCGCGGTTGTGCAGCCAGCCAGCCTCGGGCGACGTGTCCACACCCATCCGGATGAGCTGGCGCACCGCGCGCGGGGTCAACCCGTCGCCGCAGACCTTCTCCCGTGGGAACTCGGTCTTCTCCAACATCAGCACCCGTACGCCGTGCCGGGCCAGGTGGTACGCAGTCGCTGATCCACCGGGACCGGCGCCCACGACAATGACGTCGGCGTCGTGTTCTACCGCGGTCATTCGCGCCTCCTCCCGCACGCTCGTGAATTGCTTCACAAGCTCAACGGGACGAGTGTATGACCGGCGTCATACCTGCGCAGGATCAGGGGTACCTAACTCGCCGATGTGACAGCTCTTGACCGTCTACAGCAGTCAGGTGTCAGGCCGGACTGGGGGCATCCAGGCCCGCATCGACCCGGATGGTCTCCGGCAGATGCTCGCGGAGAGCACCACCCGCCGCTCGATCCAGCGCCGCCAACACCTCGGCGACCACCTGCCGGACCTCCGCCGGATCGGCTCCGGCCAACGCGCGCAACTGCGCGATGAGTTCGGCCGCGTCGTCGTCGGTGGCGGTTACCGGGTCCGCCGGGTGTGATCCGGTCATGCGGACGAGCGTACGGGGCAAAGTGGACTAAAGACCGATATTCACGAAACCTGAATAATGTCCGTGCCCGTCCTCGCATAGCGCTACTCGCGGATCCCCCGGTGCAGGGCCACCACACCACCGGTCAGGTTGCGCCACGCCACCCGTCCCCACCCCGCTGCGGCGACCCGCGCGGCCAGCGCGGCCTGCGCCGGCCAGGCCCGGATCGACTCGGCGAGATAGACGTACGCCTCGGGGTTGCTGGACACCGTGCGGGCCACCGCCGGCAGCGACCGCATCAGGTACGACAGGTAGACCGTCCGGAAGGCCGGGTTGACCGGGGTGCTGAACTCGCAGACCACCAGACGCCCGCCCGGCCGGGTCACCCGAGCGAGCTCCCGCAGGGCGGCGTCGGTGTCGTTGACGTTGCGCAGCGCGAAGGAGATGGTCACCGCGTCGAAACTGGCGTCGGCGAACGGCAGCCGCAGCGCGTCTCCGGCCAGCAGCGGCACCTCGGGACGTGCCCGCTTGCCGGCGTACAGCATGCCCAGCGACAGGTCGGCGCCGACCGCGTACGCCCCGGACTGCGCCAACTCCTGCGTCGAGACGCCGGTGCCCGCGCCAACGTCCAGCACAAGCTCGCCCGGCCGCAGCCCGAGTGCCGCCCGGGTGGCCCGACGCCAGGAACGATCCTGACCAAAGGAGAGCACCGTGTTGGTCAGGTCGTAACGTTCCGCCACGTCGTCGAACATCGCGGCGACCTCGTGCGGCTGCTTGTCCAGACTGGCGCGCTGGCCCTGCGGGGTACGGCTCACGCCTCCACTCTGCCAGCCACCCTCCGACCAGCGGCCGTTGGGTGGCGCGGCACGCACCCGGTACGCGAAAGGGCGGGGTGGTCGCCCACCCCGCCCTCGCGTCATGCCGGCGTCACGGCGCCTCTGTCATCGCGCCGGTTGCCGTCGCACCTGTGTCAGTCGGTCGACGTCTCGTCACCCGGGGCGACCAGGACGACCTTGCGCCGGCGGGAGAGCACCAGCAGTGCCCCGCCCACGAGCAGGATGATCGCGCCGATGCCGCCGATCAGGCCGACCTGCACACCGGTCACCGGCAGGCCACCACCGCCGGAGCCGCCGCCACCGTCGACCGGCGACGTGGGCGAGCCCGGTGTCGTCGTACCGCCCGGACTCAATGTGCCACCCGGCGTCGGCGTGGCCGTCGCGGTCGCCGTCGGCGTGACCGTCGCAGTCGGCATGGCCGTCGGCGTGGCCGTCGCAGTCGGCGTGGCCGTCGGCATGGCCGTCGCAGTCGGCGTGGCCGTCGGCGTGGCCGTCGCAGTCGGCGTGGCCGTCGCAGTCGCAGTCGGCGTCGGCGTGGCCGTCGCGGTCGGCGTCGGCGTGGCCGTCGGAGTCGGCGTGGCCGTCTCGGTCGGCGTTGGCGTGGCCGTTGGCGTCGGCGTTTCCGTCGGCGTCGGCGAGTCGGTCGGGGTCGGCGAGTCGGTCGGCGTCGGGGTTTCCGTCGGCGTGGCCGTTGGCGTCGGCGTGGCCGTCGCGGTCGGCGTCGGGGTAGCCGTGGGCGTGGCCGTCGGCGTAGCCGTGGGGGTCGAGGTCGGCGTGGCCGTCGGCTGCACGGTCAGGTCGACGAAGACGTCGAAGATCGCCTGGTTGTCACTCTCGTCGACCTCGGTGAAGGTCTTCCGCTGTGCGCTGGTGGCCCGCTCAGACTGCTCCTCGGGCTTGCCCGCCGCAGCGTCCAGACCATGCGCCACCAGCTCACCGACCCGCAGCACCGGCTCGGTGACGTCCTTGCCGACCGTCACCTTGATGTCCGCCGTGTAGTACTCGCCGGGTCGGATCACCGCGCCGTCGTCCTGGCAGAGCGCTTGGGCGACGCCGAAGGTCTGCGAGGTGCAGGTGTCCGGCAGGGTGTCGAAGGTGACTCCGGCCGGGAGCGTGAGCACGTAGGAGAGGCCGGTCGCCTTGCGGCTGCCGTCGTTGTAGACCGCCCAGTCCAGCGGCACCGTCTCGCCCGGGCGCACCGGCCGAAGGTCGGGGTCGTCGCCGTTGACGCCGTTCACCACGACGTTCGCGTTGACGTCCTGCACCCAACTGGTCAGGTCGTAGCCGGGCTCGGTGACGGTGATGTCGTGCTCGACTTTGTTGTCTTCCTTGTTGGGGTCATCGGTGGCCGAGCGGATGGTGACCACCAGCGTGCCGGCCGCGCCCCGACCACCGGTGGAGAAGATCGGGATGCCGAAGTCCTCGCTGGTGCCGGCCGGAAGGTCGCCGAGACGGCAGGTGAACTTCTTGCCGTTCACCCGGCAGCCGTCGGGCACCACAACCCCGACCTTGCCCTTCTTCAGGTTGCTGGTGTCGACGGTGTAGCTGACGCCCTTGGCGTCTTCCTCGCTCCGGGTGTTGTCGACAACGAACTTGAACGGCTTGCTCTTGGCCTCCGTGACGCCCTTGGCCAGGTTGTAGCTGAGCGGCACCAGGGCCAGGTCGGCCTGTTCGGCCGCGAACACTGGGGCGGCCACGGCAGCCAGGCCACCGGCCGCGAGCAACGCCACGACGCTGGCGCGAACCAGGGTCGAGCGGTGGAACGCTGTCATCAGTCCCCCGGGGGTAGGGAAGAAAGAATGGTTGCGGAACGAGCGGACGCTATCGGAGGTCGATGTTCCACGCCAGCCGGCGGACCCGTTTTCATCCGTCCGGCCCGAGCTGGGCAGACGGTACGGGCGGGATGGTCACCCATCCCGCCCGTACCGCCGTGCGTTATATGAACGACCCTCAGCGGGCCGATGGAGGACAGCCCACGACCAGGACCATCAGACCACCCGCCACCAGCACGGTCGCGCTGATTTCACCGGTTCACCGTGGCGACGGATATGAGCCGCGACGCTAGCCGCCGACGATCATCTCCACCACCCCCGCACCGGGCAGCCTGACGGTGCGGCGGCGGGGACCACCCGGACCGCTGGTGCGTCCGGGCGGGAGCATGAGCCTCGGTCAGCCGAACGGCTGGACGTCGACCCGCGTCAGTTGACCTCGACCAGTGGCAGCGACTTGCCCGCGCCGCCGCCGGGCAGCGCGATCGAGGAGAAGTGCGAGACCACCCGGTCGTCGGTCGGGTCGTCGGCCGGCGTGTGGTGCACGGCCAGCCGGTTGTAGAGGGTGTCCCGCTGCGCGGGGATCCGGTCCGCCGAGCGGATCATGCCGATCAGCTCGTGCAGGTTGGAGCGGTGCCGCGCACCGGCGGAGGAGATGACGTTCTCCTCCAGCATGATCGAGCCGAGGTCGTCCACGCCCATGTGCAGCGAAAGCTGCCCGACGTCCTTGCCGGTGGTCAGCCAGGACGCCTGCAGGTGCGGCACGGTCTCGAAGAAGAGCCGGGCCACCGCGACCAGCCGCAGGTACTCCAGCGTGGTCGCCTGGGTGCGGCCCTTGAGGTGGTTGTTCTCCGGCTGGTACGTCCACGGGATGAAGGACCGGAACCCGTGGGTGCGGTCCTGCACGTCGCGGATCATGCGCAGGTGCTCGATCCGCTCGGCGTGCGTCTCGCCGGTGCCCATCATCATGGTGGCGGTCGATTCGATGCCCTGCCGGTGGGCCAGCTCCATGACCTCCAGCCAGCGCTCACCCGACTCCTTGAGTGGCGCGATGGCCCTACGCGGCCGCTCGGGCAACATCTCCGCGCCGGCGCCGGCGATCGAGTCCAGGCCGGCGACCTTGATCCGGGCGATGGCCTCGTCCAGGCTCACGTCGGAGACCTTGGCCATGTGCAGGATCTCGCTGGGGCCGATCGAGTGGATGACCAGCTGCGGGTACGCCTGCTTCACCGAGGAGAACAGCTCCTCGTAGTACTCGACGCCGTAGTCCGGGTGGTGCCCGCCCTGGAGCATCACCTGGGTCGCGCCCAGCTCGACCGCCTCGCCGCAACGGCGCAGGATCTCCTCGGTCGGGTGGGTCCACCCTTCCTTGTGCTTGGGCGCGCGGTAGAAGGCGCAGAACTTGCACGCCGTCACGCAGACGTTGGTGTAGTTGATGTTGCGATCGATCAGGTACGTGACGATGTTGTCCGGGTAACGCCGTCGGCGCACCGCGTCCGCCGCCTCGCCCAGGGCGTGGAAGGGCGCCTCGGTGTAGAGCAGCAGCGCCTCCTCGGGCGTGATCCGCCCGCCGTCCGCGCCACGCTGCAGGATGTCGTCGATCTCCCGGCTCACCGTCACGCCCCCGAGCCTACGTCGCCCGCTCAGCGGCCGGCACGCCCCTCCGCCGCCGGTGACGCGCGCCCCAGGACAGCAGATCTTGGACACTTTCCGTCAGCTGGAACGGTAAGTGTCCAAGATCTGCACCGCGCACCTTCGGCCGTCAGCTTTCGCGCACCTCGACGCGTACGCCGTAGGTGTCCCACAACTCCGCCGCGAGCACCGGGCCGGCCCAGGCCGGCACGTACGCCTCCCACCACGGCAGCTCAGCCCACGCCGGGAACCGCTCCTTGGAGAGCACCGCTCGGAACCGCTCGTCCACCGCCCCGACCTGCTCCCGGAACCACCCCATCTGCGGGAAGCCGCGCAACCGCTCGTGGGTCAGCACGTTCTCGATCGCATGCCGGACGCTCAGGTCGAACCAGTACTCGTCGAGGTTGTCGTGGTAGCCCTCCTCGCAGAACCCGACGAACTGCTCCCACCCCTCCACGAAGCCGGTGGGGCGTCGGCCGCCGGTGACCTCGGCGAACCGCTCGACGAACTCCCGGTCGTCCGGCGTCCTCACGCGTCGTAGTCGACCGTGAGCTTGTCGGTGGTCGGGCTGGACTGGCAGGTCAGGACGTAGCCGGCCGCCAACTCGTCGGGCTCCAGGGCGTAGTTGCGGGCCATCGTGACCGCCCCGTCGACGACCTTCGCCTTGCAGGTCGAGCAGACACCGCCCTTGCAGGCGTACGGCAGCTCGCCACGCACCTTCAGCGCGGCGTCCAGCACCCGCTCCTCGCGGCCCATCGTGAAGCTCGACGACCGACCGTCCAGCACGATGGTGACCTCGGCACCGGCACCCGCCTGATCGACGGGGCGGCGCACCGGCTCCGGTGGCGCGTCGACGTGGAACAGTTCGGTGCGCACCGCCGACTCGGGCAGCCCGCGTGCGGTCAGCACGTCCCGGACGTCGACCACCATGGCGTACGGGCCGCAGAGGAACCACTCCTCGATGACCTCACCGGGCACGATCGTGTCCAGCAGACGGCTCAGCCTCTCGGCGTCGATCCGCCCGGAGAGCAGCGGCGACTCACCCTGCTCCCGGGACAGCACGTGCACCAGGTGCAGCCGGGTGGGGTAGCGATCCTTCAGGTCGGCCAACTCCTCGGCGAACATCACCGTGTTCGCCGTTCGGTTGCCGTACACCAGGGTGAAGGTGCTGGCCGGCTCGACGGCCAGGGCGGTCGCGACCAGCCCGAGCACCGGGGTGATGCCGGAGCCGGCGACGACCGCGCCGTAGTGCCGCACCCGGTCCGGCGCGAACGCCGTGGTGAAGGTGCCCAGCGGCGGCAGCACCTCGACCGTGTCGCCACCACGCAGCGCCCCGCAGGCGAACGCCGAGAAGGCACCACCGGGGATCTCCCGCACCCCGATCCGCAACCGGCCGTGCCGGGCCAGGTCGTCGGGGGTGGAGCAGATCGAGTACGACCGGCGCACGTCCGTGCCGTCCGCACCAGCGGAGCCGGTGGGCCCGGCTCCGCCGGGAAGACGCACGGTGAGGTGCTGGCCCGCGCGGAACGCGAAGGTCTCCCGCAATTCCTCGGGTACGGCGAAGGTGACCGCCACGGCATCGTCGGTGAGCCGGTCGACGGCGGCGACCGACAGCGGGTGGAAGACCGGTCGACGGCGGACCGGTCGGGTGATGGTGACAGTCACAGCGCCTTCAGGTGGTCGAAGGGTTCGGAGCAGGAGCGGCAGCGCCACAGCGCCTTGCACGCCGTGGAGCCGAACCGGCTGACCTGCTCGGTCTCCGGCGAGCCGCACTGCGGGCACCGGGCCGCGAGGGTCAACGACACCACGCCGGCGGCGGGCACCCGGGCCGGCGGGGCGATCCCGGCGGCGGCGAGCTTGGCCCGCCCACCCTCGGAGATCCAGTCGGTGCTCCACGGAGGGCTGTAGACGGTGCGGACCTCGGCGTCGAGGTGGCCCGCGAGCGCGAGCGCCCGGCGGATGTCGGCCCGGATCACGTCCATCGCCGGGCAGCCGGTGTAGGTCGGGGTGATGGTGACGGTGACCCGACCACTGGTCGGATCCTCCTCGACCGCCCGCAGGATGCCCAGCTCGTCGATGGTGATGACCCGGATCTCCGGGTCCACGACGCTCGCCACGGCCGTCCTCGGGTCGGTGCCGTCCACCACTGCGGTACTCCGCTGCGCCGCGCTCACCATCTCGCTCCGGGATGGGCGCGGTGCAACACCTGCATCTCGGCGAGCAGGTAGGCCAGGTGCTCGGTGTGCAGGCCCGTCCGCCCGCCGGCCGGGGCCCAGCCGCTCTCCGGCCGGGTGAGCGTCGCCTCGGCCAGCACCGGGCCGACGGTCTCGTCGAACGCCGGCCGCAGGGTGGCCGGGTCGACCGGCGCCGCCGGGTCCGCGGCGAAGAGCTCATGGGTGTACGGCCACACCTGGTCGACGGCGGTCTGCATCCGACGGTGCGACTCCTCGGTGCCGTCGCCGAGCCGCTTCACCCACAGCGCGCCATGGTCCAGGTGGTACGCCGACTCCTTGCGCGCCTTCGCGCCGATCGCGGCCAGCCGCTCGTCCGAGCAACCGGCCAGCGCCGTGTAGAGCGGCAACTGGTACGCCGCCAGGAAGAACAGCTTCGCCATCGTCACCGCGAAGTCGCCGTTGGGCAGCTCGACCAGGAGCGCGTTGCGGAACTCGCGGTCGTCGCGCAGGTACGCCAACGCGTCCTCGTCGCGGCCAGCGCTTTCCAGCTCACCCGCGTACGACAGCAGCAGGCGGGCGGCGCCGAGCTGGTCGAGGGCGATGTTGGCCAGCGCGATGTCCTCTTCCATCTCCGGGGCGCGCGTTGTCCACTCGGCCAGTCGCTGGGCCGCGATCAACGCGTCGTCACCGAGGGCGAGGGTGAAGCCGAACGGGCCGTTCACAGGTGCGCCACCCCGTCCGGCACCTCGTAGAAGGTGGGGTGGCGGTAGACCTTGTCGGCGGCCGGGTCGAAGAAGGCGTCCTTCTCGTCCGGGCTGGACGCGGTGATGGCGCCGGCCGGCACCACCCAGATCGACACGCCCTCCTGGCGGCGGGTGTAGAGGTCCCGGGCGTTGCGCAGGGCCAGCTCGGCGTCGGGGGCGTGCAGGCTGCCGACGTGGGTGTGTGACAGCCCGCGCCGGGCCCGCACGAAGACCTCCCAGAGCGGCGAGTGTTCCGTCATGCCGCCACCTTCTCCTTCTGTTCCGCCCGCTTGGCGGCGTATGCCGCGGCGGCCTCGCGTACCCATGCGCCGTCGTTGTGCGCGGCCCGGCGGTGCGCCATCCGCTCCCGGTTGCACGGCCCGTCGCCGGAGATCACCCGCATCAGCTCGTCGTAGTCCGGCTGGGTGTAGTCGTACGCCTGCCGCTCCTCGTTCCAGCGCAGGTCCGGATCGGGGATGCGCAGCCCGAGGATCTCGGCCTGCTGCACGCACATGTCGACGAAGCGCTGACGCAGATCGTCGTTCGAGAAACGCTTGATCTTCCAGGCCATCGACTGGGTGGAGTGCGTGGAGTCGCCGTCCGGCGGGCCGAACATGGCCAGCGACGGGTACCACCAGCGGTCCACCGCGTCCTGGGCCATCGCCTGCTGCCCAGGGGTGCCGTGCGCCAGGGTGTGCAGGATCTCGTAGCCCTGACGCTGGTGGAACGACTCCTCCTTGCAGACCCGGATCATCGCCCGGGCGTACGGGCCGTAGGAGCAGCGGCACAGCGGCACCTGGTTGACGATCGCCGCGCCGTCCACCAGCCAACCGATCGCGCCCATGTCGGCCCAGCTCAGGGTGGGGTAGTTGAAGATCGAGCTGTACTTCTGCCGCCCGTCGAGCAGCAGCTGGACCAGCTCGTCGCGGCTGATGCCGAGGGTCTCGGCGGCGGCGTAGAGGTAGAGGCCGTGGCCCGCCTCGTCCTGCACCTTGGCCAGCAGGATCGCCTTGCGCTTGAGCGACGGCGCCCGGCTGATCCAGTTGCCCTCCGGCTGCATGCCGATGATCTCCGAGTGGGCGTGCTGGGCGATCTGCCGGATCAGCGTCCGGCGGTACGCGTCGGGCATCCAGTCCCGTGGCTCGATCTTCTGTTCGGCGTCGACCACCTCGGCGAAGTACGCCGCCAGGTCCTCGTCGGGTGCGGGTCCACCACGCCGCCCGCGCGCTGCCGCCGCTCTCAGGTCGGCCTCGGCGGCCTCGACCTCGCCCAGCAGGCCGCCGCCCGGCGCGTCACCCGCGGCGTCGGCCGGGGTCGAGAAGTCGTTGCCATACATGAGGACAAGTGTTACAGCTTGCGACCCAATAAACCAGAGCGTGTAACAGGAATCCGAGGATCCCATCCGTGATGGGATGAGCGCTTTGCGTTACCCGAGCAGCTGGATCTCGTCGTGACTTAGGCCACGAAACAAAGGTGAATCACCGCAAGAACCGCATACCGGTCCCATAACTCGCCCTTATCGCTGGTTGCCCGGTGTCGAACCCTGGCGGGTTCCGCAACCGGACGTAGACTTTCCGCCGTCACACCGATCGGTTGCAGACGATCGCCGCCAGACAGAGGCCACCTCCCCCGGCCTCGGCGATCGGCCGATCTTCCGGACAACAAGCCGGTCCCCCGGCCCTGACACCTGGAGCTCACCCACTCATGCGATCTCGCGTGACCATGGTGCTCGCCATCACGGCGGTGCTGCTCGGCGGCGTCCTACTGGTCCCCGCCGCGTACGCCCGGCTCTCCGATGGCGACAACAGCGGAGGCAGTGGCGGCGGTGCCGCGAGCGTCGCCGCGCCCTCACCCACCCCGCCACCACCGCCCACGCTGGCGGCCGGCCCGGTGTCAGTGAGCTTCAAGGGTGAGTTCTTCTCGTGGGCGCTGCTGGATCGGAAGACGGGCAAGATCTCCGGGTCGCCGAACATGACCGCGACCAGCTCCACCGAGTCGATGATCAAGGCGTGGATCGTCTCGGACTATCTGCGGCAGCTCGGCGACAAGGAGCCGACCGCGGCACTCAAGAAGGCCGCCAGCACCGCCATCCGGGACAGCAACGACGACGCGGCCAACCTGGTCTACGCCGCCGCAGGTGGCTCCTACAGGACACCGCCGAACGGGCAGCCCGGGCCGGTCATCCAGCGGGCGATCAAGATCTGCGGGCTGACCGACACCAAGCGGGGCAACGTGCCGAAGTTCGAGGGCTGGTGGAGCTTCACCCGGATGTCTCCCCGCGACGCGGTCCGGCTCGGTGACTGCATCGCCGACGGTAAGGCCGCTGGCCCGAAATGGACCAAGTGGGTGCTCAGCGAGATGAGCCAGGTTCGCGGCACCACCGCGGACAAGGACCAGAAGTCCAGCTCGGGCGGTGGGCGCTGGGGGATCATCGACGGCCTGCCGAAATCGATCACTTCGCAGGGCCCGGTCAGCATGAAGAACGGTTGGACGCGGCTCAACTACGACGGCAACTGGCACGTCAACTGCCTCGCTGTCACCGACAAGTGGAGCCTCGCGGTGATGCTGCGTTACTCGGTCAAGTTCGGCTTGGACGAAGGAGCGCAGGTCTGCGCCAGCGTGGCCACCCAACTGGTCACCCCGCAGCCCGGCGCCGCGCTCAAGGTGCCGCAGCAGCCGGTCGGGAAGCTCTGATGGCCGGCAATCGTCGAGCCGACCGGCGCGGCGGCGGTGAGGCGTCCCCGCTGCGGCTGATCGCCATCGCGGTCGTCCTGATCGGGCTGGTGCTGGTGTCGCTGCGGCTGCTGCCCGGGTCGCCGTTCGAGTCGGCCGCCGCTGCCAAGTGGGGCGACGCCGGCACGACGGCCAACGATCGGTCCACGGGTGCGGCCACCGATCGCAGCGCTCGCCAACCGTCCTCGCCGTCGCCGAGCCCCAGCCCGTCGCTGGAGCCACTGCCATTCGTGGCCAAGGATCTCAACCTGGACATCGAGGGCTGGTACTCCTGGAGCGTGCTCGACCGCCGCACCGGAAAGATCATCGGCTCCAAGAACATGGATGAGACCAGCACCACCGCTTCGATGATCAAGTCTTGGATCGTCGCCGACTACCTGCGTCGCGCCGCCGACGCCGGCCAGACGCCGAGCGATGCGAAGCTCGCCGACGCGACGCGGATCATCCGGGACAGTGACAACACCCGGGCCGAGCAGTTCTACAACCTGGTCGGCCGGGACGCCTCGATCAAACGGCTGATCTCCATGTGCAAGCTGACCGACAGCAGCGTCGCCCCCGACAAGGGCTGGAGCCGGACAGCGCTCTCCCCCCGGGACACCGCCCGCCTCGGCAACTGCATCGCCACCGGCACCGCCGCCGGCCCGAAGTGGACCAAGTGGCTGCTCAACGAGATGAAGCTGGTACGCGGCGCGGGCGACTTCGGCATCCGCAAGGCCTTCCCGGCCGCCGAGCAGAAGCAGATCGCCATCAAGAACGGTTGGATCGACCGGACCAGGGAGCGGGAGATGCACATCAACTGCCTGGCCATCGGCGACACCTGGACGATGGGCGTGATGGTCAAGTACCCGATCGACAAGGGCTACGACTACGGCATGCAGAACTGCGAGAAGATCACCGAGGCACTGCTCCGCCCCGGCGTCTGACCCACCCTCTCGGCTGACTCGGCTGATTCGGCTCGCTTGGCTGGCTCTCGGCCGTCCCCACTGGCTCTCGGCCGTCCCCACTGGCTCTCGGCCGTCCCCGCCGGCGGCGGGCGCCCTCCGAGGGCTCAGCCGGCGAAGAACTCCGGGCCGCCGTCCGGCAGTGCCGGGGCCTCGCCGATCGCGGCCGCGCGCCGGGCGAACTCGCGCAGCCCGGCGACCTGCCGGTCACCGAGCGAGAAGTCCAGGGTCCGGAAGTACGTGGCCAGCGTGGCCGCATCGAAGGTCTCCCACCGGGCCGCCGCCTCGGCGACCTGGTCCAGCTCGGCCAGGCAGAGGTCCCGCGAGCGCAGGAACGCCTCGTGCACCTCCTTGACCAGGCCCGGGTGGGCGGCGGCGAAGTCGCGGCGGACCGCCCAGACCGCGAAGACCATCGGCAGACCGGTCCACTCACGCCATGCCTGGCCGAGGTCGGTGACGGTGAGGCCCCGCTGCGGCGCCTCGTGGAGCGCCCGCAGCGCCACGTCCCCGATCAGCACCCCGGCGTCGGCCTCCAGCAGCATCTGGGTCAGGTCCGGCGGGCAGCGGTAGTAGTCGGGCCGTACCTGGTAACGCTCACCGAGCAGCAACTGGGCCAGCATCACACCGGTCCGCGAGGTCGAGCCGAGCGCCACCCGGGCGCCGTCCAGCTCGGTGAGGGGTCGGGTGGAGACCACGTTGACCGAGAGCACCGGCCCGTCGCTACCCACCGCCAGGTCCGGCAGGAGCAGCAACTCATCGGCGTGCCGCAGGTACTCCAGCAGCGAGATCGGCCCGATGTCCAGGTCGCCGGCGACCAGCGCGGCGTTCAACTGGTCGGGCGAATCCTTGTGCAGGTCGACGTCGAGCAGGGCACCCGAACGCATCAGGCCCCAGTAGATCGGCAGGCAGTTCAGGAACTGGATGTGCCCGACCCGGGGACGTGCGATGCGCTCAGCCATGACCCGACCGTATCCCCGGCCTCCGGCGCCGGCTCGGCGGGCCGGCTGGAAGTGGCCAACCCCGCATCCGCCGCCTCCGACCGCTGGTGTTGTCGTCCCGCTGGGCCGTCCGACGACGGACGGCGTACCGCCCGGGCAACGACCGGCACGAAGACCAGCACCACCAGAAGCCCGGCCAGGCCGGCGGCGGCGATCAGCGGCCGAGGTGGGACGACCGTGAGCAGCGCACCGCCGATCAGGAAACCAGCCATTGAGCCCCCCTGCACCGCCGCGCCATAACTGGCGTACGCCCGAGCGCGCATCGCCTCCGGTACCCGGCGAGCGGTGAGCAGGTTGGCGAAGACGTTGTCACCGCCGTTGGCGGCTCCGCCCACCAGCCAGAGCGGCACCAACAGGCCCGCCGCCGGCACCGTCGCGGCGAACAACACCATCAGGCTGCAACCAGCCAGGGTGACCAGCACCCCACGGACCAGCGCCGCGTCGTCGGTGAGCCGGCGGGCGAGCCGGGCGGCCAGCCAGCCACCGGGCAGCATGCCGGCCATCCAGGCGGCGCTGACCAGGCCGTACGTGGTGGCTGAACCGTTCAGGGTCTCCCGGATGAAGAAGACCTCGATCACGTTGATGCCGCCGATCGCCGCGATCACCACGGCGGTACTGACCACCATGACCAGCATCAGCGGGTCCCGGCGCAGCCGCCAGCCGGGGGCCGTACCGCATGGGTTTGCCGGGGTGGCGGCGGTCCGGCGACCACCGCGCCGGGTCCGCAGCAGCAGGCCGGCGACCACCAGCGCCAGGTACGTCGCGGCGTCGAGCAGCAGCGGTACGCGGGTGCCGAACTGCCCGACCAGCAGCCCGGCGAGCACCGGCCCGCCGAGTGCACCGAGGGAGACGGCCGTCTGACTGATCGCACTCGCCCGCGGGAGGTCGTCGGGGCGGACCATCGCCGGCAGTAGCGCCGCCAGACAGGGCTGGGTCACCGCGAGCCCGCACGCGAGCAGCGCGACGAGCCCGACCACCAGGACCGGGTGGTCGGCGAGGGCGAGCAGCACGCAGATCCCGGCCTGGGCCAGCCCGACGGTCACCAGCAGGGTGCGGCTGTCCACCCGGTCGGCGAGCCGGCCGGCAAGTGGGGCGAGCACCACCAGGGGCAGAGTGGCCGCGAGCAACAGCCCCGACACGGCGAGCCCGCTGGCGCCGGCGCCCTGGAGAGCCAACGCGAGCGCGGTGGCGGCGAGGAAGTCGCCGCAGATCGTGGTGCCCCGCGCCGTGGCAGCGAGCCAGACGTCCGGCCAGCGCGACTCAGCAGTTGTGAAGGACATACTTCGAAAATAATCCTTCACAACTGATCGACGCAACCCCCTATGGCAACGGCACCGCGTGGAACTGCACCGAGACGGTCCGCGCACCAGGCGGCGGATCCGCCCGCCGCCGACGCTGGCGGTACGGCTCCAGCACCGCCGAAACCGCCTCGTTCACCCCAGCCATCTCCTCCGCCGTGAGCAGCAGCAACGTGTCGCTGAACAGCGCCACCTCGTACCACTCGGCTGGCTCGCTCCCGGCGCGCCGCAACCAGTCCCGGATCCGCTCCATGTCGCGGGCCGCATGGGCCTCGACCAGCGCCTGCTCGGCCGCGCGCGCCTCCGGCCCGGCCGTACGGCCCGCGTCGAACATGACGCCGGGGCTGATCGCACGCCACACCCGCTCCCGCGCGTCACCCCGACTCGGCGCCTGCTCGACCAGGCCAAACTTCGCCAGCGCTCGCAGGTGGTAGCTGGTCGCACTCGGCGACAGTTCGGCGATCTCCGCCAGCTCGGTGGCAGTCCCGCCACCGTCCCGACTGCTCAGGTACTCGATGATCGCGATTCGGGCCGGATGGGCCAGCGCCCGCATCACCTGCGGGTCACTGATCGTCATCCGGCGCGACTCGGGACGGGCCTCGGTCATGACCCCATGATCCCGCCAGGTCCCCCGACCCGCCATCACCACAGGTTTCGCGCCGAACCGCCCCGCATCCTCCGCGCCGAACCGCCCCGCGCCGTCCACGCCGAACCGCCCCGCGCCCTCCGCGCCGAACCGCCCCGCATCCTCCGCGCCGAACCGCCCCGCGCCGTCCACGCCGAACCGCCCCGCGCCCTCCGCGCCGAACCGCCCGGCATCCTCGGCGGCGACCCAACTCGTGCCGCGAGTTGGTCAGACGGCTCGGCGCCGCCGACGGAGCGAGCGCGGGTGGCGGCGGCCGGGGTTCAGAGCAGCGGCGAAGACGCGGCCAGTGCGCGCCGAGACCGCGGTCCAGACAGGCCGAAAGTGTCGTACACCTGTTCTATTCTGTCTTCATGTTGAGGGCGTTTACGCAGGCAGGCGGTGCGGTCGACGACTGCGCCGAGGCCGCACTCTGGGCGCTCTCCGACAACGAGTTACTCGCGTCTCTCGATGCGGCACACGTGTTGGCACAGCGGCTGGCCACCGTCCAGCTCGGCCTGGTGCGCGAGTTGGACGCCCGTGGCCTGGCGGTCGCGCAGGGTGCCTCATCCACCGCCGTCTGGCTACGGGAGCGGCTCCGGCTCACCGGCCGCGCCGCCCGTCAACTGGTCCAGCTTGCCGCCACCGTCGATGCCGCCCCACCTGCGGTGCGCGACGCGCTACTCAGTGGTGCCATCACCGTGGAGCAGGGTCGGGTGGTGGCGGAGACGATCGCGGCCCTCCCGGTCGAGGCCGGTCCGGAGGTGGCAGACAAGGCCACCCAACTCCTGGTTGCCTGGGCCGACCGGTTCGACCCGACAACCCTGAGCCGGCTCGGGGAGCGCGTCCTCACACACGTCGCGCCCGACCTGGCCGACCAGGCTGAGCTGGCAGCCCTTGACCGGGCCACCGAGCGGGCCGAGGCCCGCCGGCACGTCACCCTCTCCGAGCAGCAAAATGGGCAGGTACGACTCAGCGGGAGCCTCGACACCGAGACCGCGGGCCTGATACGTGAGGCGATCGATCCACTCTGCGCGCCGACCGGAGAGCACGACGACCGCAGTCCCGGTCAACGCCGAGCGGATGCGCTGGGCGAGATCTGCCGGCTGGCGCTGCGCACCGGTCAGCTGCCCGACAACGGCGGGGACCGACCACAGCTCGTGGTGACCGTCTCCCTGGACGCGCTGGTCAACGGCGTCCGTGCCGGCACTCTGGAGACCGGTGAGCGGCTCACGCCGTCCGCAGTCCGTCGCCTCGCCTGCGACACGGGCGTGCTGCCTGCCGTGCTGGGCGGCAACAGCCAGGTCCTGGACGTCGGGCGCCAGCGCCGGCTCTTCACCGGCCCACTACGCCGCGCGTTGGTGCTGCGCGACGGTGGCTGCGCATTCCCGGGCTGCGACCGGCCATCCCGATGGTGCGATGGTCACCATGTTCGGCATTGGGCCGACGGTGGGGCAACAGCCCTGGGCAACGCGGTGTTGCTCTGCGGCTACCACCACCGGCTCGTCCACCGCGGTGACTGGGAGGTCCTCATCGCGCTGGATGGCCGGCCCGACTTCCTCCCGCCACGCTGGCTCGACCCATTGCGCACGCCACGGCGCAATCTCTACCACCGGCGCTGCTGACGCCGAGGAGCAGCGACTCCGCCCCACGCCGTCCGCCACCCCACGCCGCCGCGCCACGCCGTCCGCGCCCGCCGCGCCATCCGCCCGCCACGCCGTCTCTAACGGGTGGTGGCTTGGGTAATTCGGTGGAAGGGGCGGGCTTGGGAGCGTAGGGTTGCAGGCCGCTTGACGGCCGAGGTGATCTGCACCGGAACGGACGTCTCCGCGCCGGTCGGCCGGCCATCCGCCCCCGGACACGCGAGCGCGCAGCAGATGTGAACGATGGGACGTCAGCATGCCCGCACTTGACCTCCACACCCACCTCGACACGGATCTGGCCGCCGAACGCGCACACCTGACCGCCTCCCGGGCGGCGCTGCGCCGGATGCGGGAGCGGGCCGAAGCCCTCTTCGCCACCGGTGACCAGGTGGCCGGCGACGCGTACGCGGCGGAGACGCTCGGCCGCACCCTGGCCCGCCGGGTGGCCGAGTTGGCCGACGACCCGACCACACCCCTCTTCTTCGGCCGCCTTGACTTCGGCGGAACCACGGACAGCACGACCACGGACAGCGGCAACGATCATGACGGTCGGCGGTATCACGTTGGGCGGCGGCACGTCAGTGACGAGCGAGGCGAGCCGTTGGTGCTGGACTGGAGGGCGCCGATCTCCCGGTCGTTCTACCGGGCCAGTGCGCGCGACCCGCAGGGGGTGGCGGTCCGGCGACGGTTCGGGTTCAGCAACGGGGTGCTCACCAGCTTCGAGGATGAGCGACTGGACCGGGGCGAGGAGTTGGGCACGACCAGTCGGATCCTCACCGCCGAGATCGAGCGGCCGCGCGTCGGGCCGATGCGGGACATCGTCGCCACCATCCAGCCGGAGCAGGACGAATTGGTCCGTGCTGACCTGGCCGACTCGATCTGCGTACAGGGCGCGCCGGGCACCGGGAAGACGGCGGTTGGCCTGCACCGGGCCGCGTACCTGCTCTATCTGCACCGGGAGCGGCTGCGGCGGGCGGGCGTGCTGATCGTCGGGCCGAACAGGGCGTTCATGTCGTACATCGCGGCGGTGCTGCCGGCGCTCGGCGAGGTCGAGGTCGAGCAGGCCACGGTGGAGGAGTTGATCTCCCGGGTGCCGGTCCGGGCGGTCGAGCCGTCGACGGTCGCCGCGCTCAAGCACGACGTACGGATGGCGAGCGTGCTGCGCCGCGCGGTGCAGGCACACATCGGTACGCCAACCGACTCGATCACCGTTTCGGACGGTTCGTTCCGGTGGCGGATCGGGCTGGAGCCGTTGCACCGGATCGTTGAGGAGACCCGCCGCGAAGGGCTGCCGTACGGCACGGGCCGGGAGCGGGTCCGGGCACGGGTGGTGAGCCTGCTGCAACGGCAGGCCGAGGCGCGGCGAGCGGAGTCGCCCAGCGACGCCTGGCTGCGCCGGATGGGCCGCTGCCAACCGGTGGCCGACTTCCTGGACGCGGTCTGGCCGGCGCTCACCCCCGAAGGGCTGGTGCACGGCCTGCTGGCCGACCCGACTCGGCTCGCCGCTGCGGCGGGCGGGCTGCTCAGCGACACCGAGCAGGCGCTGCTGACCTGGGTGAAGCCGGCTCGCACCGCGAAGGCGACCCGCTGGACCGCCGCCGACGCGGTGCTCATCGACGAGGCGACCGGCCTGCTGGAACGGCCCTCCGGGTTCGGACACGTGGTGGTGGACGAGGCGCAGGACCTGTCCCCGATGCAGTGCCGGGCCATCGCCCGGCGCAGCGAGCACGGCTCGGTCACCCTTCTCGGTGACCTCGCCCAGGGCACCGCGCCGTGGGCGGCGACGGACTGGCGGGAGTCCCTGGCCCACCTGGGCAAGCCGGACGCCGTGGTGGTCCCGTTGACGATCGGCTTCCGGGTGCCCGCTGCGGTGGTCGCGTTCGCGAACCTGCTGCTGCCTGTGCTCGCGGTGGACGTACCTCCGGCCGAGTCGCTGCGCCACGACGGCGGCCTGGACGTGCGTACCGTGACCGACCTGACCTCGGCGACGGTGGCCGAGGTGCACGCGGCGCTCGCGCACGACGGCTCGGTCGGTGTGATCGCCGCGGACGACGCGGTCGACGGGTTGCGCGCGGCGCTGGCCGCCGCCGGCATCGCGACCGCGACCGCCGACGACGTGACGGCCGCCCAGCGGGTCACCGTGGTGCCCGCGACGCTGGTGAAGGGCCTGGAGTACGACCATGTGGTGGTGGTCGAGCCGGCCGCGATCGTCGCGGCCGAGCCGCGCGGGCTGCACCGGCTGTACGTGGTGCTCACTCGGGCGGTGTCCCGGCTGTCGGTGCTACACCGGGAGCCGCTGCCCGCGCCGCTCGTCGGCGGGTCAGTCGGCTGACAGGGCCGCCGCGACCTCCCGCAGTGGGCTGCCGGACTCAGCCAGCGGCACGTGGAACGACAGCCACGACCCGTCGGCAAAGTCGAGCCGCAGCCGCTTCCAGTTCAACCGGTACCGGCCTACCCGGGCGGCTATGGCCGTGCGCGGCACCGACCCGAGCAGTTCGATGTCGGTCTGCGCCTGTTCGTCGGTCGCGGCGCTGGAGAGCAGCCCGACCGGCGCTGTCGCGCCGAGCAGCAACCGCTGGTCGGTGACCGCCAGCAGGATGTCCCGGACACCGGAACCCTTCGCCGCCACGGTCAGGGCGTGGTGCAGCGAAGATGCCTCCGAACCTGGTTCGCCTCGACCTCCGACACCGAAGAAGAGCCAGTCGACGAAGTCGTCCGCCCGACCGAAGGTGATGTTTGGTGACAGCACGTTGAGCAGCGCTCCCAGGAAGCCCGGCCCACCCGAGGCAGGTGGCGCCGCCGGCTGCGGGGGGGCCGACGGGGTCAGCCCGCCGCCCGCTCGGACCCGGGCCACCGCACGCAACCGCTCTCCGGCCGGCAGCAGCCGGGTGACCCCCTCGGCGTACCGCGCCTGCACCTCATCGGCCATCATCAGTGCCCGTCGTGGCCGTCGGGCTGGCGCGGGCCTCCACCCGGCTCGCCGATCACCTCAGTGACCAGTTCCCGGACCCGTGCCGCGGCGGCCTCCTGCGCCCGGTTGGCGGCTGCGGTGAACTCCTCCGCCAGGCTGTAGGAGTCCAGTCGCATCGCCCGCGCGTTCAGCTCCGCAGAAACGATCTTCCCGTCTGCGGCGGCGGTGACCCGCACCAGGCCGGAGTCGCTCACCCCCTCGGCGCTGGCCTGCTCCAGCTCCGCCATCCGGTCGGCGAGTTGCCGCTGCCACCCGTCCAGGTTGCGGGCCAGCGCCTCGATTCGGTCCAGGCCGGGGAAGGTCATAGCCGCCTCTCAGTTCACGATGGAGTCGAAGACATTCTGCACACCGCTGGTGTACGGGCCCAGGTCCTCTCGGTACGTGCCGTCCACCAGGTAGTTGCGGTCCTTGTGCCCGTCGGAGATGTCGTGCAGGCCCACCCCGGTGTCCAGCAGCGCGCCGCCGAAGCCGGGGATGTTGACCGGCGAGACCTGGTTGATGACGAACTTGCCCGGAAAGAGGGTCTTGAACTTCTCGACCTGGAAGGCACGCCCCGCAGGCGTCCAGCCATTCTTGCTCAGCATCTTGTACTGCTTCTTGCGCCGCTTCAGCTCCATGACGGTGTCCGCGTACTTGCGTAGCTGCCCGGCGACCTTGGCCAGCCGGGTGGCGAGGCGGGTGAGCACCTCGGCGAACCGCGCGACGATCTTGACCATCCGGCCGACGGTGGTGGCCAGCTTGGCCAGCACCCGGACCACCGTGGCGGCCAGCGAGACGCCGGCGCTGAGGGCCGCCGCTACCGCCGCGATGATCACCTCGGTGAGGAACCAGAGCAGGAACTCGAGGATCAGCTCGACCAGCAGGTTGAACGCGTCGACCGCAGCGTTGGCCGCCTCGACCAGCACGTCCTTGGTGCCATCCAACCCCTGAGCCAGCTCGTCGATCGCCTTCTCCACAGAGGCCATCGAGGCGTGGAAGCTCTCGGCGGCGTCACCCGTCCAGTGGCCCCGCAGTCGGGCCCGGTCCTGCATCTGCTCAGCGGCGATCTCGCGGACTGCCTCGCCGGTGCTCAGGCAGAGCTGGGCGGCGCGCATCAGGTCGTCCGGCTCACCCGCGACAAACTCGAGGAGCTGCTCGAAGGGCCAGAGCACCGCGTTGGACAGCGGCTTGAACGGGTCGGGCGTGCCCGAGACGATCTGCTCGAAGTAGGTCTTGTTGCGCTGCAACGCCTCGGTGCTCACGCCGACACCTGCCCGGGCGGGCTTCCGGCACCAGGCGACCAGGGTCCGGGGGCGATGACGTCGGGCGCGGCCGGTCGGCCGGGTACGAACATGTCGGTGTTGGCCACGTCGGTGCCGGTGTAGGCGTCGGCGGTGTCACGGAGCCCTTCGGCGATGTCCGCCATCACCTCAGCGCCGTCGGCCAGCCCTTGCAGGCACGCCTCGAACTGCTCGGCGTACGCCGCCGCGAGGCCGAACGACGCCGGCATCACCCCGAACGCGTGCCGGGGCACATGCCCGTCGCCGAACGAACGGTGCAGCTCGCGAAAGCGACCCGCCCGGTCGATGGATGCCTTGGCGAACGCCGCCAGCGCCTCCGGCTGGACCTCCAGCTCACTGCTCGGGCTCGACACGGATCCTCCCCTGTGTCCTGTGCGACGGATCAGCCGCGACGACTCCCCACCATAGGCACTCCGCGCCGCAATCGGTGACCCGGCCGCTCAGCGGGACACCACCCATTGACTTTGTGCCATAAAGTAGTTTGCGTGGACTCAAACGACGACCTCCCACCCGCCGATGCCGCGGTCGCGCTCCGGCTGATCCGCGACCAGCAAGCGGACACCGCGCTTCGGCTGGAGCCCGACGCCCGACTGGTCTACTGGCCGTGGGGCGTTGCCTGGCTCGTCGGTTTCGGGCTGCTCTTCCTGCGCTTCTCCCCCGACGATCGGGTGCTGATCCGATTGCCCGACTGGCTGCCTTTGACCACTCTCTTCGTCCTGCTGGTGGCCGCCGCGGCGGTCCAGGCGGTGGCCGGCGCACGGGCGTACGGCCAGGTGACCGGGGACTCGGCCCGGCGCGGGCTCTGGTACGCGTGCGCCTGGGCCCTGGGCTCTGCGAGCGTGTACACGGCACTCGGCAGGGTCTCCGACCACCTGCCACACGACCTGGCGGGGCTGCTCTGGTCGGCGACCGCCGTCGGGCTGACCGGCGCACTGCACATGGCCGGCGGGGCGATCTGGCTGGACCGGGACCTGTTCCGGCTGGGCGTCTGGATCAGCCTGATCAACCTGGCTGGCGTGTTCGCCGGGCCGGGCTGGCACGCACTGGTCGTCGCGGTGGCCGGCGGCGGCGGGATCCTGGTCGCCGGAACGGTTGCCCGTCTGCGACAGCGACACCGGCGGTGACCGAGCTGGACCCGGTCATCCACGTGCAGGCCCGGCTGCGGGTGGTCGCCGCGCTCTCCGCGCTCGGCGACGGCGACCGGATCGCCTTCCCCCGATTGCAGGAGCTGCTCGCGATGACCGCCGGCAACCTCTCCGTGCACCTGCGCAAGCTCGAAGACGCCGGCTACGTGGAGATCAGCAAGACGCACCGTGGACGCACGCCGGCAACCCTGGTCCGACTCAGCCGGCGAGGCCGGATGGCGTTCGAGGAGTACACCGAAGCCATCCGCGCCCTGCTCGATCCCACCCGGCTCGACCCCACTCCGTCGAAGGAGTTTCAATGACCATGTCAAGCCGCGTACGCCGTGATCGGCGGTGAGGGATGGAACTCGCGGCCGTCGCGCAGCAGTGCCCAGATGACGTCGATCAGGCGGCGGGCCAGGGCGATCAGGGCTTGGGTGTGGAGCTTTCCCTCGGCGCGTTTGCGCTGGTAGAAGGTCCTGGAGGGGCCGTCGGGTTTGATCGCGGACAGCGCGGCGAGGTAGAACACCCGCCGCAGGCCACGGTGGTAACGCTTGGGCCGGTGCAGGTTGCCGCGTACCCGTCCGGAGTCGCGGGGTACCGGGGCCAGGCCGGCGTAGGCGGCCAGCCGGGCCGAGCTGCCGAACGCGACGCTCAGGTCCCCGCCGGTGTCGGCGAGCAGCTGGGCGCCGAGGATCGGCCCGAACCCGTTGACGCTGGTGATCCGCGCCGCGTGCGGATGGTCACCGAACACGGCGCTGATCTGCTTGTCCAGGTCCTTGATCTCCCGGTTGAGGTCGAGCAGTTGAGCGGCGAGCCGGGCGATCAGCGGTGCCACTGCGGCTTCGGTGGGCAGCGCGATGGTCTGCGCGGCCTCCGCGGCGAGGGCTTTGTCGACCATCGCGGGGATACCTTTGGGCCACGCGCCACCGGTGCGCAGGTGCTCCGCGATCGCGTCAGCGCCGGCTGCACGCAGACCGCCGGGGGTCTGAAAGCCGGTCAGCAGCACCAGCGCCGAGCGGGTGGAGTAGTCGAACGCCGCCTCCAGAGCCGGGAAGATCGAGGCGAGCAGGTCACGCAGCCGGTTCACGCCACGCACCCAGTCACCCATCAGGTCCTCCCGGCGGGCGGTCAGCACCCGCAACTCGGCGACCAGCGCATCGGGCTCGGTGACCAGCGTCAGATCGTGGCGCAGCCGGGCGGTCTCGGCGATGGTGAACGCGTCCTTGGCATCGCTCTTGCCCTCACCGGCGAACGCCCCGGCCATCCGGTTCACCAGTCGGCCTGGCACGTACACGAGTTCCGCACCCGTCTGACGCAGCACCGCCACCAGCAGCCCCGCGCTGCCGGAGGTCATGTCCAGGGCCCACCGCACGTGCCCGGCGGCCTTGCCCGCCCGGGCGATCAACGCCTCGATCTCGGCCTGCCCGTTACCCAGCCGCTTACTGAACACCACCTTGCCGGTCTCGTCGACCGCGCACGCGTGGTGATGCGCCTTGCCGACATCGATCCCGACCCAGATCCACTCGCGGACCCTCACCGGCCCGAACCTCCCTTATAACCGCAGCTCAACCCCATCGATGGCACTGCCGGCAGCTCCATAAACAGCGACGCACGCAGATCTCAATCAGCAGCCAGGCCATCGGAAACAGCAGGGCGGCCACTCCTTCGGAACCACCCAGCGGCAAGCAGTCATCAGCCACACCCCACCGTCCCGGGCATCCGGGGCACCAACCCCAGACGATCAACAACCTTATGGAGCAGTCATGACCCTCGCCCGCGCCGACCAGGCCAGCCGCCGGTACGGCGACGTCCTCGCCCTCGACCGCGTCGACCTGGAAGTCCGGGCTGGTGAGCTGGTCGGCCTGCTCGGGCCGAACGGCGCCGGCAAGAGCACCCTGATGAACCTGCTGGTCGGTCTGCGCCGCCCCAGCTCGGGGCGGGTCGAGCTGTTCGGCGGCGACCCCCGCGACCCGGCGTCCCGGCGACAGATCGGTGTCACCCCGCAGGAGACCGGCCTGCCGGGCACGCTGCGTGTCGGCGAGGTCGTCGACTTCGTCTCCGCGCACTACCCCGACCCGGTGCCCCGGGGTGAGCTGCTCGACCGCTTCGGCCTGGCCGACCTCGCCCGACGGCAGACCGGTGGGCTCTCCGGCGGACAGCGCCGCCGGCTGGCGGTGGCGCTGGCGTTCGTCGGCCGGCCCCGACTCGTGCTGCTCGACGAACCGACCACCGGCCTGGACGTGGCCGCCCGGCACACCCTGTGGGACGCGATCCGCGCGTTCCACGACGACGGCGGGACCGTGCTGTTGAGCAGCCATTACCTGGAAGAGGTGGAGGCGCTGGCCCACCGGGTCGTGGTGATCGGGCAGGGCCGGGTGCTCGCCGACGACACCGTGGACGCGGTATGCGGCATCGTCGGCGTCCGCCGGGTCAGCCTCGTCGCCGACCAGCTTCCCGACCTGCCCGGGGTTGTTCGCAGCGAACGGATCGACGGCCGGGTGCACCTGCTCACCACCGACGCCGACGAGCTGGTCCGGGCGCTGGTCACGGCCCGGACCCCCTTCACCGACCTGGAGGTACGCCCAACCTCGCTGGAGGAGGCGTTCCTCGCCATCACCAGCGGGGAGCAGCCCACCGGGGAGCAGCCCACCGGGGACCAACCCGCCACCGAGGGCCAGCCCGCCACCGTCGCTGCCGGCGGCCAACCCACCAGCGCCGCTGCCGGCGGCCGACCCACCACCGTCTGAGGAGGCGACCACCGTGCAGCTCGCCCTGGTCCACGCCCGCTACCAACTCCTGGAGATCATCCGGATTCCGGTGGCCGTCGTCGGCAGCGCCTTCTTCCCGGCCGCCGCCATGATCTTCTTCGTGGTGCCGTTCGCCGGCGACGACCCGGTCGGGGCCACCTTCGCCACCGCGTCGATGGTCACCTTCTCGGTCATGAGCGCCAACATCTTCCAGTACGGCGTCGGTGTCGCCGAGGACCGCGACCAGCCGTGGAACCCGTACACCCGGACCTTGCCGGCCGGGCCGGCACCCCGGTTCGCGGGCCGCGTGCTTGCCGGCCTGGCGCTGACGTACCTCTCGCTGATCCCGGTCGTGGTGATCGGCGCGACGCTGACCGCGGCGCGGATCACCCCGGCGGCCTTCCTGCTGGCCGTCGTCACCGTTGCCGTCATCTCGGTGCCGTTCACGCTGATGGGGCTCGCCATCGGCTACTCGTTGCCGAGCAAGGCGGCGATCGTGATCGCGCAGGTGGTCTTCCTGCCGCTCGCATTCGGCGGCGGCCTGCTCTCCGCGCCCGGCGACGCACCCGGGTTCATCGAGACGATCGCGCCGTACCTGCCCACCCGGGGTGCGGCCGAGCTGATGTGGTCGGCGGTCGGCGACTATTCGGTCGAACCCCTGGCGCTGATCATGCTCGGCGTCTGGGTGGTGCTGCTCGCCACGCTCGCCGCCTGGGCGTACCGACGGGACGAGGGTCGCCGGTTCAGCTGACGATTCGTCTGTTTCCGCCCCGGGCCGCAGCGGGACGGTGCCAGGATTCCGACAGGGGGTCGCCGTGGCCGCCCCGGCTGAGAGGGGTCTTGACGTGAGCACCGTCCCGCCGGGCACACCCTGCTGGGCCGACCTGGCCACTCCGGATCTGACCGACGCGCGGCGCTTCTACCCGGAGCTGTTCGGCTGGACCGGCCGGGTGACACCGGAGCCCGAGGCGGGCGGCTACACAGTCTTCCTGCTCGACGGCAAACCGGTCGCCGGTGCCGGGCCGCCAGCCATCCCGGACCAGGTGCCGATCTGGTCGACGTACCTCGCCACCGACGACGCGGAGCTGGTCGCCGGCCGGGTCGAACGGGCCGGTGGGCAGGTCGTCGTGCCACCGTTCGAGGTCTTCGACCGAGGCTGGATGGCCGTCTTCGCCGACCCGGCCGGCGCCACGTTCAGCGTCTGGCAGCCGCTGACGATGGCCGGAGCCGAAGTGTTCAACGTGCCGGGCGCGATGAGCTGGAACGAGCTGGTCACCCCCGACCCCGAGGGCGCGAAGGTCTTCTACGAGCTGGTGTTCGGCTGGCAGCCGGACGACCAGCCAGCGGGCGGGATGACGTACACCGGGTGGCGACTCGGGACGCAGATCGTTGCCGGGATGATGCCGCCGCTGGCCGACGACTTCCCGGCCGACCTGCCCGCGTACTGGACGGTCTACTTCGCGGTGACCGACGCGGACGCCGCCGCGGCCCGCGCCGCCGAACTGGGCGGGACGATCCTGGTCCCGCCCCGTGACATCCCCGCGGGCAGGTTCGCAGCACTCCGAGACCCCCAGGGCGCCCTCTTCTCCGTCATCGACCTGGGCCCCTGACCCCAGCGCACTCCCATCCCACCCGCCCGCGCCCCGCGCTACGCGCCCACGGCCGCGCCCCAGGCCCGCACGCCCGCACGCCCACGCCTCGCGCCCGTGCGCCGTGCCGCGCCGCGCCGTGCCGCGCCGCGCCGCGCCGCGCCGCAAGATCGTGCTCGATCCTGGATGTAGTGGCCTCCCCGCATCCCGGACCCCCCTATTTCCAGGATCGAGCATGATCTTGCGCCGACAACCTCGGCGATCATGGAGCCGGCGTAGGGTTTGCCCTATTTGTCACCCACCAACCTCATGATCAACGCATGGTCGGGGTCGGGCGCACCGGACATGGGGAGAGGCGGGCGGAGGGAGAGGCGGGTCGTCGGACGGGGCAGGTCAGGTGGGTAGGCACCCGGGGCGTTCGGGGCGTTCGGGCCTCCGGGCCTCCGGGCCTCCGGGCCTCCGGGCCTCCGGGCCTCCGGGAACCTCCGGGGCGTGCGGGGCGTTCCGGGGCGTTCCGGGGCGGCCGGGACACCGGGGACGCCAAGGACGTCTCAGGGACGTCTGGGACGTCAGCGGTGGGACGACCGGGGGCGGATGGGGACCACCAGGGGGCCGTGGGCGCCGGGGACCACCCGGACGCTGGCCCGGTAGTGGGTGGCGAGCAGGTGCTCGGTCAGCACCTCGGTCGGGGTGCCGGCGGCCACCACCTGACCGCCGGCGAGCATCACCATCCGGTCGGCGTACTCGCCAGCCAGGGACAGGTCGTGCATCGTGGCGAGGACGGTCAGGCCGTGCTCGCGGCGCAACTGGTCGACGAGTTCCAGCACCTCCTGCTGGTGACCGATGTCGAGTGCGCTGGTCGGCTCGTCGAGCAGCAGCAGCGTGGCGCCCTGGGCGAGCGCTCGGGCGAGGAACACCCGCTGCCGTTCGCCCCCGGAGAGGGTGGCCAGCTCGCGGCGGTGGAAGCCGATGAGGTCCAACCGTCCGAGCACCTCGTGCACGGCGTCGACGTCGGCGGTCGACTCCCGGCCCAGCGTCGGGATGTACGGGGTGCGGCCGAGCAGCACGTAGTCCAGCACCGACATGCCGGGCGGCACCACCGGGGACTGTGCCACCGTGGCCACCACCCGGGCGCGGTCCCGGCGGCGCAGTGCGGCACTCGCCGTACCGAAGAGGGTGATCGCGCCCGGCGCGGGCAGCAGGCCGCCGACGGCCCGCAGCAGGGTCGACTTGCCGGCGCCGTTCGGGCCGATGACGGTGACCCACTCGCCGACGGCGACGGTGAGGTCGACGCCGGTCAGGATCGGCGTGCCGCCGAGGTCGATGTGCAGCCCTCGCACCTCGACGGCCGGTACACCGCCGTCACCGCCCACGGGCGGACGATCGCCGAGCGGGCCGGCAGCAGAGCTGACGGCGGCGGAGATGGCGGCGGAGGTGACGGCGGCGGGCACACCGGCAGCGGGCACACCGGCGGCGGACGCGACGGCAGCGGGCACACCGGCAGCGGACGCACCGACGGGTTCGGTGCTCATGTGAGCACCCGCCGGGCGGTCCGCAGCACGAGTACGAAGAACGGGCCGCCCAGTAGGGCGGTGACCACCCCGATCGGCACCTCGGCCGGGGCGGCGGCGGTACGGGCCACCACGTCGGTCAGCGCCAGGAACGCGCCGCCGAACAGCAGTGACAACGGGAGGATCACCCGATAGCTCGACCCGGCGAGCAGCCGGACGGTGTGCGGCACGATGATGCCGACGAAGCCGATCAGACCGGTCGCGGAGACCGCCGCCGCGGTGCCCAGGGAGGCGGCGGCGATCAGCAGGTACCGGGTGCGCTGCGGGTGCAGGCCCAGACTCCTCGCCTCGTCGTCGCCGACCGCGAGGACGTCCAACTCGCGACGGTGCAGCAGCACCACCACGGTGGTCAGCGCGGCGTACGGCAGCACCAGCAGCACATCGTGCCAGCCGGCGGTGGCCAGCCGACCGAGCAGCCAGGAGTAGACCGGCTGAATGCTGTCGGCGTGTCTCTGCAGCAGGTACGTCTGCCCGGCGGAGAGGAACGCGGAGACCGCCACCCCGGCCAGGATCAGCATCACGGGCGAGCCGCCCCGCCCGCCGGCCGCGCCGAGCACGTAGGTCATCGTCACGGCGAGAAGCGAACCGGCGAACGCGGCCAGCGGGATGGTCATCGGCAGCCCGGAGATTGCACCCTGCCGGCCAGCGCCGCCGAGGGCGATCACCGCGGTGACCGCGAGGCCGGCACCGGCGGCCACACCGAGCAGGTACGGGTCGGCAAGCGGGTTGCGGAAGACACCCTGGTAGCAGCCGCCGGCCAGGGCGAGCAGGCCGCCGACGAGCAGGCCCAGCACCACCCGGGGCAGTCGCAGCTCGGTGACGATCGCGATCTCCCGCTCCGACAGCCCGCTGTCGAGGTGCACCCCGGGGATCAGGTTGAGCAGTTCGGCGGCGACGCTGCCCGCAGGCAGGCTCACCGGGCCGAGCGACACCCCGGCGACGAGTGCGACGAGCACCGCGAACACCCCGGCGACCAGCCAGCGCTTGCGCAGCCCGGCGGGGCGCGCCGAGGACGGTGCCGGCCCGGGGCGCCGAGGTCCGAACCAAGGCGCGGGGCGTCGCTGCCCAGCTCGCCGGGACGCGGACGGCGTCCCGGCGGGCTGGGTGGGTGGTGCCGGGACGGCTCGCGAACCCGGCTCACTCCTCGCGCTCACTGACGGACGAGGGTCACGCGGGCACCTTGGCGACCGCGTCGGTGATGACCCGGAGCAGGTCCACGACGCGCGGGCCCCAGCGGGAGGCGATGTCGTCGTCGAGCGCGACCACCTGGTCGTTCTTCACCGCGGTGAGCCCCGCCCAGCCGCTGCGGGCCTTGACCGAGTCGGCGTTCTGCTGGCAGCACTTGGAGTCGGCCAGGAAGACGAAGTCCGGGTTGGCCTTGACGATGAACTCCTGGGACAGCTGCGGGTAGCCAGCGTTCTTGCCGTCCGCGTCGGCGGGATCGGCGATGTTGGTGAGGCCGGCCTGGCTGTAGAGCGAGCCAATGAAGGTCTTGCTGGTCGCGCTGTACAGCTCGGGGCCCAACTCGTGGTAGTAGGTGAGCTTCTCGGTGCGCTGCGGCACGTCCTTGACCAGCTTGGCGATGTCGGCCTTCATCCGGGTGGCGACGTCGGCGGCCTGGTCGGCGTGCCCGGTCAGCATGCCCAGCTCGGTGATCTGCCGGTACGAGTCGTCCAGCGTGGTCGCCGCCGGGGTCCGGTAGACCGCGATCTTCAGCTTGCCGAGCTGGTCGACGATGTTGTTCCGGTCGTCGGAGAGCACCACCAGGTCGGGGTTCTTTCCGGCGATCGCCTCGGCGTTGGGCTGGAAGCCGGACAGGTCGGTCTTGGGGGCATCGGCCGGGTAGTTGGACTGGTCATCGACGGCGCTCACCTGCGGGCCGGCTCCGATCGCGAAGAGCATCTCGGTGGCGGTGGGTGCCAGCGAGACGATCTTCTCGGGCCGCTTGTCGAGGGTGAGCGAACCGACCGTGACCGGGTAGGCGGCGGCTGCGGTGCCAACGCTCGGCTGGTCGTCGGCTTTCTCGGCGCAGGCGCCGAGGGCGAGCGCGGCGACCGCGAGGGTCGCGGCGAAGAGCCGAGGAGTACGTCTGAACATGTGGGCCTCCTGTCGGTCGAGGAGTGTGGTGCTTCGCCGACAGGGACTTTCGTACGCCCGCCCACGAGGCGCCCTTCCTCGAGAGCGCATATCGCGACCGATCCGCAGGCGACCTGGCTCGTCCCCACCGTCGGGTGGGGCATCACAGTTGCGGGACAGCGCCGGGTTTTCCACCGGCTTCGCTGCGGACTGGTCGCTAAGACGGTAGCGCACCGCTGAGAGCAGCCTCGTTGATCTAGGGCATATCGTCGTGCGTTGATCTCGAATCACGACGATATGCCCTAGATCAGCGCGGGAGGGGGCGGGAGGGGGAGG